>CALRBA010000001.1 GCA_943353835.1 Candidatus Nomurabacteria bacterium
CTTGAAGCAGGCGTGGGCGAAGGTCTCTTCTTCGCAGGTCTGAAACACGTCGCGATTAAGGTCGTCGCGAGCTACACCGAGGACCAGATTATCACCTCCGACCCGTCGCAACTCATCGCAATTAAGGCAGAGAAGGACCGTCATGCCACGCAGGACAAACAGTAGCCCTCCGCCTGAGGTGATGACGTGGATCCGCGCCGCGCCAGTTCTCGTACTCTGTGTCATATTTGATGCGCTCCGCGCCTTCTTCAGCATGTTCTGGTTTTTTGGACCTGCATTGGCTGCGTTGTACTGCACGGTTAAAGTTAGTGATGCTATAGGTTCTTTGGGAGGAATAGTGGCTGGAGCATGCGCAGCCGGTGCCGCAACAGCGGGAGGACTGGCATTCGGTGCGATTGAAATGTTTGGCGTAGTTATGGCGATGGCAGTCGGTCTTATCGGCTGGCTCACCATCTTTTTAATCCAGCTCATAAACAATGCTGGTATTTTCAAGGAGAACTTCGCGATGATCATCAGAATTCTTCTCGGTCTTTTGTTGAGCGAAATTCCCATCATCAACGCCTTGCCGTCGCTCACCATCCTTAACGCGACCATGTTCCACATCCAAATAAAGAAAGGAAAAGAGGAGTTGAAAAAATGGAAAGAAGAAAATGCCGATGTGCTCGCGCAGGAACGTCAGCGTCAACAAAACGCACAACTACAACGTATGAAAGCCCAAATGGCGAACGATGAGGAAATCCCCGAAGAGGTGCGCGAGACTGCGTAGAGAGAGCGGGGAGGTTGTATAATGGACGTATGCGTTCTGGACTTTTTATAACTCTAGCCGTCGTTCTTCTACTGCCCATAGCAGTATCGGCGCAGTCTCTCGGAGATTTGGGGAGCATCAGTAACGAATCATTTACTCTTTCTGCGAGCCCGCAGTATCCCTCTCCCTACAGTCAAGCGACTGTCTCTATTCTATCGGGCTCTGTAGACGTTACTAATTCCACAGTGACGGCATTTGTTGGCGGTAAAGAAATATATAAGGGCTCGGCGCGTCCATTTTCGGTCCAACTTGGTAAAACAGGAAGTATCGCGAACGTAAAAGTGACGGTGGCTTCCGGAGGTGCTTCCTTCAGTCAAACACTTTCCATCCAACCACAAGACGTTGTTCTTATCGCAGAACCAATCTCGTCTGCACCGCCTCTCTACCAAGGGAAGTCTCTCGTCCCGATCGGCGGGGATGTGCGTGTTGTCGCCATGGCGAGCCTGAAGGACTCTGGCGGAAAATCGTCCAGCCCGACAAAATATTCATATGCGTGGACAGTTGATGATACTCGGATTGCAAACTCGTCTGGTATCGGCAAGTCGGCAATCATTGTCGCCTCGCCTCTACAATATCGCTCACGTACTGTCTCTGTCGCTGTAACAAACGCGAACGGCAGTCTCGTCGGCGGTGCATCTCTCTCGCTCTCTGCTGAACAGCCGTCTCTGCGTATCTATAAGAATGACCCTCTGCTCGGCATCCTCTACGACCGCGCTCTATCGGGCAGTTATAACATCACAGGTACGGAGTCAACTCTCTATGCGGCGCCGTTCTCTCTAGCGACAACCGGCGGTGCGCCGTTTATCCAATGGTTCTTGAACGGCTCATCCGCACAAACCGGCAGTTCTATAACACTAAGACCGACGGGGAGCGGACAGGGGAACGCCTCGCTCTCGCTCACCGCGTCTTCAGGAAATTTAACGCCTGTAACAGCGGCCTTATCGCTCATATTCGGCGCGAAGCCGAGCACTAACTTCTTCGGCTTATGAAAAAACCACTTTTATTTCTTGCATTAACCATTGCCGCGTCCATTCCTCTTTTTGTTTCAGCACAGGGGTTCGTCCCGCTCGCTCCGATAGAAGGCCTTACCAAAGGAGTCGCGGCGAATACCGAGGGGCTCGCCACCTTCTTTAATAATCTTTACAAATTCCTTATCGGCATCGCTGCTGTGCTCGCCATCATTATGATTATCTGGGGCGGGCTTCAATACGCGACCCAAGATATCCCAGGCGCGAAACAGGAAGGTAAAGACCGGATTCTCCAAGCGATATTCGGCCTCATCCTCGTTCTCTCTCCCGTCCTCGTTTTCTCTATCATCAACCCGAGTATTCTTAATCTCTCCATCAATCTCCCTAAGCTGGACACTGCCTCCGGACCTCCGGGCGACCCCGGAAGTGGGAGCGCGGGCGGAAATCCAACAACGCCACGTACACAAATCCCCGACCCTGCAACTGGATGTAGTTTTTCGGGCACACTATTAAAAAAAGCAACATGCCCGACCCAAAATGCCGCAAATAACTTTGCGGCATCTCCTATGTGCACGGCGAACGGTTCTGGAAGCGTATTGCCGTGCCAAGGAGGAGTAAATTCATCCGGGTGTCTTGACACAGCTTACTATGCGACATGTGATACTACTTCTGGATCTTTTACTGGCCCTTATACATTTTTGGATGTGAGCCCAAAGGGCACACTGAATGTGTTTGGCCACGATATATACCAACCTATCGCAAGCACGCCAAATAACACAAACAATGGAATTCCCGCTAATCCAAATAATGGAAACGCTGTTATTCAATTTCAGACGAATTGTAAAAACGATGGGGGAATTGTTTGTATGAGTACGGTAAAAACTACAATTTTGAGAGACTACTGTACCTATAGTACCTCACAATCACCTACTCAAATAAACACGTGCTCTCTTATTTCAATTTATTGCACAAACAATCCTCCATCAGCTTCTTTCTTGGGCGGCTGCGGCCAATTATTCAGTATAATTCAATGAGTATATGGTGCGCACTGACCATCGTTGCGGTAGTGATAGTCCTAGACGGAGCGAGGGGGATAGTGATAAGTATGAACTTTATGCAATTACAGTTGCAAAAAGTCCGTACTTATTGCTGATTTGACGAGATAAATGTATGAAAAAAGAAATTTTTACACCAGAAAATACAAAAATCACCCTCTTTAGGGGAAAGAGGGTTAGGAAAACGCTACATAAAAACGAGTGGTGGTTTTCTATTTTGGATGTTATTGAGGTACTTACCGACAGTCCACAATCAAAAACATATTGGGCAAAAATGAAAGACCGTGACAAAGAAATGTCCCAACCGTTCCCATTTTGGGAACAGTTGAAATTACAGGCAGATGACGGGAAAATGCGCGAAACCGATTGTGCAGACACAGAAGGTATTTTTCGTCTGATTCAGTCAATACCGTCGCCAAGGGCAGAGCCGTTTAAGCGCTGGCTTGCAAAAGTCGGCTATGAAAGGGTGCAAGAAATAGAAAATCCAGAGCTTGCGACAAAGAGGACAAGAATCCTCTATAAGCTCAAGGGTTATGGCGAGGACTGGATTGAAAAGAGAATGCGTGGCATTGTAATCCGTGAAGAATTGACTGATGAGTGGAAAAATCGTGGGGCGAAAGAAGATCGAGACTATGAAATACTGACCGCAGAGATATCAAAAGCGACATTTGGTGTCATTCCGAGTGAATACAAAAAACTTAAAGGCCTGAAGCGAGAAAATTTGCGTGATCATATGGATGATTTTGAATTAATTTTCAATATGCTTGGCGAAAGAGCTACAACAGAGATACACCGAACAGAAGACTCGCGCGGTGTACCGAAACTTAGAAGCGACGCGAGAGCAGGCGGTGATATCGCCGGTGGCGCGAGAAAGAAACTGGAAAAACGGCTCGGTCGATCTGTTATAACAAAGAAAAACTTTATTAGGAGTCCTAGGAGTAAAAAACTGTTAAAATGATTTAGACATGCAACGGAAATACTTTATCATTGTCGCTGTAGTGATAGTTCTTCTAGGGCTCGGGGTTGTGGCGTATTTCTACTTTTCTGATTCCGCGGGCATAGAGGTCGCGCCGAGCGCGAATAACAATGCGAACCTGCCTATCGTCGACGAGGCCGCACAAATACCGCCGGCAGAAACGGCAGGGACGAATACAGATACTGTCTCAACAATCTCTCAAAACACTTCTTCTCCAAGTCCAGTCGCGCGGCTCGTGCAGATAAGCGAGGGACCAGTCGTGTCGGGAATGGTCGTTGTTAATAAAACCGTAGCTACAAGTTCTCCAGTTGAAACGTCCGTGAGTTATATAGAACGCCAGAGCGGGAACGTATATTCATATTCTATGACTACGGGGACGCGCACACGGACAAACAATAAGACCGTTCCCGGCATCCAGTCGGCCGTGTGGCTCCCGAATGCTTCAACTACCTTTGTTAGATATCTTTCCGGTGAAAATCTTTCAACAATTAATTCATACGCGCTCCGCGCAGACGGTTCTGAAGGCTTCTTCTTGCCTCAAAATCTCTCTGACATTGCCGTTTCGTCTACAAGCCTATTAACGCTCGTCTCCGGAGTGAATGGTTCAATCGCTTCTATTTCACGCACCGACGGTACGCAGATAAAAGAAATATTCACAACCCCTCTTTCATCATTGCGTGTTTCGTTCGCCGGGAAGAATCAGTACGTAGCATATACAAAGCCGTCCGCGAGACTCACCGGTAATGTTTTTATTGTTGATAGCGCAGGACGCTTTTCTAGAATTGCGGGACCGTTAAACGGTCTATTGGCCAGAGCCAGTCCTTCCGGAAAGTGGGTCCTCGTGAGCTACTCGATCGCCGGCACGATGCAGATGAATCTGGTTAATGCGACAACCGGTGAATCAATTCCTCTGCCGGTCGCGACAATCGCGGATAAATGCGTATGGACTGCGGACGATTCAGCAGTTTATTGCGGTGTCCCAGTTAGCCCGTCTCCAAACTTTAATTATCCGGACGATTGGTATCAGGGAGCCGTATCATTCTCCGACAGAATATGGAAAATAGATGTGGCCGGTCGCTATGCGCAGTTCGTGCTGGATTTTTCCAAAGAAAAAGACGGTGAGGGATTGGACGCGACCGCACTCGCCATTGATCAATTAAATACGGTTCTCGTATTCGTGAACAAAAAAGACGGCTCGCTCTGGAGCTATGCGCTCTAGTTATTCATAGTAGAATGTAATGTATGGAAACAGAATTTGTTGGTGAAGAAAAGAAGACTATTCAATTTGTAACTATTGCCACTTTTTTTATCGGCATGGTGCTGACACTAGTCACTCTGTTATATATTGATTTCTCGTTGGGAATCATGGGCAAAAAAAATCTTGACGCTAAGAGTATAGTTGAACGATGGGGTTCTTCGGTAGTAAGATTGGTGTGTGATGATGGTTTTGGAAACTCGTGGAGTGGATCCGGAACGCTGTGGAATATAAACAATAATTTTATAGTAACCACAAATAAGCACGTAGCCGATTCTCAAAGTTGCCTGATCATAGTGACACCATTCAAAAATGGCATAAGCGACGTCAAAAATTCCCTTATTTATAGAGCAAAGAAAGATTCATTCAGGACTCTGGATGGTGACTTCGATTATTTATCACTTTCTCTCGAAGAACGCGAGACAGACACACCACTTTCAAAACTTATAACCCTTGCACATAAAATAAACGAGCGGTGCGATAACACACTATATTCAACAGGAGAAAAAATTCTTATCTTGGGTTATCCTGCAGTAGGAACCCTGGAAGGAACAGCGCTTACCGTTAATGAGGGAATTATATCCGGTGTCGAAAAAGGCTTTTCATTCGACAATAACGCGCCGTTTACTTGGTATGTAACCAGTGCTAAAATTGAGGAAGGGAATTCAGGCGGCACGGCGGTAGCAAGTGACGGATGTTTTATTGGAATCCCCACATGGAGTACCATCGGCGCTCTTGAGTCCCAGGGTCGCCTGTTAATTTATAGTGGCGAGGCTTCTCTCATCAAGTCGAGTCTTTGGTTAAACTAATAACTAATATCATGGATACAAAAAACATTATCATAGCACTGCTTCTCGGTGCCCTCGTTGCGGTAATCGGTTTTGGGCTTTACTCTTCCGGCTTGCTTTGGGAAACGACCGATAAGGTTGGACAAGAGGGCGCCAGAGATTTGGGCGTGAACTCCGTTCCCGTAGCTGTTTTAAGAACTGGGAGTTACGCGCTTGAGGGATACGGCGGTTCTCTTAGCGCACAGCCAAGTTATCGTGGGGAAGTATTTATTGCCAAAACTGGAGAGGTTTATAAATTGGAATGGAGCATAGGAGGACAGGTGCAACGAGGAGTGGGTATACTGGAAGATAATATTTTAAGCGTTGGTTATGTTGATCTCACTGGTGGAGACATCCAAGACGCGGGTGTTGTTTCTTATCGTGTTGTAAAAGAAGGGAAGCTTGAAGGCAAATGGTCTTCTATCCTAGCTCAAGAAACCGGTCGCGAGATTCTTACCTGGCAAGGCTCGTTGTAAAAGAGATGTCTCTCAACTCACACCTTGCCACTTACATCTGCATTGAGTGCGCGACGAACGTATAGTTCTTGAAATGCTCCTGCAAGATTAGTCGTGATGAAGTAGAGCGCGATAGCGCCGGAGGTTGTATACGAGATTGCCGCTATGATGAAAGGGAATACATATTTTAACTGCATTCCCATAACTTTCTGGAAGTCGTTTTGCATACTCTTAGTATCAGAGGGCTTCATTGTCCCAGAGAGCGCCAGATGTGCCTGATAGAACTGCGTGATGCCGGCGAGAAACGCCAATACCATACTTTTCCCCGCGACAGAGATGAGTCCGAGGAACTCAAGCGATGCTGTGTCCGGTACAGGAGTGAATGAATATAATCGTGCGGCGTTAATGGCCGGAAACGGCTCATAATAAAACACGAAGTAGAGTGCGAGAAGGACCGGGATTTGAATGAAGACGGTAAGTATGCTCGCGAACGGATTTACCTGTGCTTCTTTATACAACGCCAGAGTTTCAAGAGCCTCTTTCTCCTTGCTATCTTTATGTTTCTCCTTCAATTCTTTTATCTTTGGCTCCAATATTTTCATAGCCCTCTGGGTGCGCGCCGCGGATAGAGAAAACGGCAGAAGGATGAGTCTGATAACGATAGTGACCAAAACAACAGCGATGCCAACGTCCGAGCCTGGGATAAGGGCAATAAGCGCTACAAGCGAGTTGTAAATCGGGTCATAGAAAAATGCGTTGAAGAAATTTGATATCACGAAAGTAGTTTTATTAATTCAAGCTGAAGCTCATCATACTCTATATCAAGAACAGACGCCCGCGGATACAGTATGACTGATGTTGGTGTTGGAGATGGAAGTCTTCGGAGGGCTTCTAGTACACGGCGTTTTATACGATGTCTTGTCACAGAGAGTCTGGCGACCTTCTTAGACACTATAACAGCGTACCCAACAGTGTTTTTTGTGATAATTGCGCTGAAATTCGCCGAAGACACCCTCCGACCGCTCTTTATCACAAATGGAAAGTCAGTGCGGGAGAGCCTTTTTCGGCGTGTAAACACAGTTGTATTAAGACGCTAGACGTTTACGGCCGATTCTACGACGTTTTTGCACAATTTTTCGCCCAGACGCTGTTTTACTACGCGACAGAAACCCATGTGTCTTGGCTCTCTTACGTTTTTTTGGTTGATATGTCCTTTTTGCCATATAAAATGAAAAATTAAGTTATACACATGATACTAACAGGTTCTCCACGAAACGCCAGTGTGGTGCTTTGTTTTGATAAGGGTATACTCCAAAGCACTATGGATAAAGGAAATCCTCGAGAGCTTTGGGAATACGTGCTGACGCAGGTTGAGTTGTCTATATCACCGGCAAATTTCAACACATGGTTCAGAAACAGTTTTATAGTGAAAATCGGAGATGATGGAGTCCTTTATGTTGGTGTGCCGAGCCAATTCTTCAAAGATTGGTACCTTAAAAAGTTCCATATTCTGTTGTTAAAAATAATAAGAGACGTATCATATGAGTTCCGTAATATTGAATACCTCATAGTGAAGGACGAACGTCGTAAAATTGTAAAAGAAACAAAAAACACTAGAGGTGCTATAGGACTTCCTCTAGATGAATTTTATATAAATAAGAGCGATAACCTAAACCCGCGATATACGTTTGATACATTTGTAATAGGCTCTTTCAATAATCTCGCGTACTCCGCTGCACAAGCAGCACTTGAGCGTCCCGGTATCACTTACAATCCGTTATTCATTTACGGGGATACTGGTCGCGGGAAAACTCATCTTATACAGGCAATAGGAAATCAGTTTAAGAAACAGTATCAAGGTAGAAAAGTTTTTTATCTTACGTCAGAAAAATTCGTCGTTGATTATACTGATTCTGTTCAAGCCGGAACGGCGAACAGATTTAAGGATAAGTATCGCCATTACGATCTTCTTATAATAGATGATATACAGTTTCTATCTAAAAAAGAAATGAGTGGGGAGGAACTTTTTCATTTATTCAATCATTTACATGATAATAATAAGCAAATAGTTTTTTCTTCAGATAGGTCTCCAGTTGCTATCCCAGACATCGCAGAACGTCTTAAAGGACGTCTCGCTAGTGGAATGACGGTTGACATAGGAGAGCCAGATTCCGAGTCCCGTATGGCCATAGTAAGGAAAAAAGCCGCTTCTCATGGGGTAATGTTGTCAAATGAAGTTATTGAGTATGTTGCAACATCAATGAGCGGTTCTATAAGAGAGTTAGAGGGTATGGTTAATAGTATTGTTTGTCATGCACAAGTAAATGGTGTGGCCCCAGACATATCTGAAGTAAGACAGTCTCTCCGTTCGTTTACAAGACCTCAAAAAAACATCTCAGTTAAGAATGTTGTTGATAAGGTGGCCTCTTTTTATGGAATTGATGAAGAAAGTATATATGAAAAAACAAGAAGGAGGGAGGTTGTTCGGCCAAGACAGGTAATTATGTATATCTTACGTGAAGATTTTAGTATTTCTTATCCAACAATAGGTGCAAAACTAGGGGGTAGAGACCATACTACAGTTATCCACTCATGTGAGAAGATAAAGAGGGAGGTTGTTGTGGATAGTGAACTTTCTAAAGAGATTCAGAGTATACGAACCCTTCTTGTATGAAAGATAAAATACATTTATCAACAGGTTATATTATTTATAGAAAGAAAAATATACAATTAATATATAGCTTTTTTATTATATCAACACTATTAACACTCCTAATAAGAATTGTATGAATATTTTAATAGAAAAAAAAGAATTCTATGAGGCTGTGTATAAAGTAGCTAGATTTGCTGAAAGAAAAAGCACAACCCTTCCAGTCCTATCTTCAGTTTTAATAATAGCAGGAAGTGAAGGTATAAAAATGCGTGCCACAAATCTTGAAACAGGAGTTGATTTAAAGTTAAACGGCAAATGTATACATGACGGAGTTGTTGCAATATCAGCAACAATACTTCAACAAATTGCTGGTGCACTTACTCAAGAAGGTAATATTACAATTGAACAAAAAGGAGATATAATTTCAATCGTTAGCGGAACAGGTAAAAGTTTAATAAGAACAGTTCCATATGATGATTTTCCATTAATTCCTTTTCCTGAAAATTCAAAGAACAGAATAGTTATGAAAGGTATTCTTCTTAAAAATCTATTCACATCAATTGCATCATGTTCTTCTTCATCTACAGTTCGTCCAGAGTTATCAAGTATTTATATATCAATAGAAGGCGGTGTTTTAACAGCTGTAGCAACCGACTCTTTTCGTTTAGCAGAGAAAAAAATTCCTTTAACCAATAAAGGAACTCAAGGTAAATTTCTTATTCCTGCAAAAAATGCTCTAGACATAGCACAAGCATTACCTGATGATGATGTAATAATATCTTTTGATGATCATCAGTGTGCATTTGTTGCAACACAAGGAATATTCGTTTCCCGTTTAACAAATGCTGTTTATCCGGATTACCGCCAAATAATTCCTAAAGAATCAATAGTAGAAGCAATCATTTTGAGGAAAGATTTTGAAAATGCGCTGAAACATACAACAATATTTTCAGACTCATTTCAAAAAGTAAAAGTCAGTTTTAATCCAAAAAAGAACAATTTCTCGTTCTTTGCAAAAAATACAGAAATAGGAGAATCATCAGAAACTATTTCTGCGAATATATCAGGAAGTGCACTTGATTTATCTTTCAATCACAGATATCTTTCAGCATTTCTTTCTCTTACAACTTCAGAAAGCATCTCTCTTACCGCTGCAGGAATAGGCAGACCACTTATTATAAAGGGAGTAGGAGACACCTCTCTTTTATATCTCGTTTCTCCAATGAATCAATGAGGTTGAGAAGTGGATGTTGATACCTCACTCTGGTAAGAAATCGGAACAAAAATTTGAGGATTAGTAAATAGGTCTGGACGATTGACATAAAACTCACTGACTCCGTACTCCCAAGCTGTAAACTGAGGGTCTTGTTCTGGGTTGATGATAGGATGACCTTGCGGGTTATTCTTATCTGTCCAATATAATAAACTATGAGGTACGACATTTCCATTCCTATCAGGAGTCATCCAGTTACCTTGTAGTATTGGAGGAACGGATGAAGAAACGGAACTCGATTCTCTGAAGTACATTTTCGGATACTTTGAGAGAGCATATTCCATTGCTTCGTGCCAAAAAGGTGCCGCTAATAGTCCCGCAAGAGATTTTGCGGGACTATTATCGTTGTTACCAACCCAAACGCCGATGGCAAGCGATGGAGAAAATCCGATCGTCCATGCGTCTCTAGAATTGTCAGTGGTTCCAGTCTTTACAGCAACATCATATCCGCGAATTGTTAGGACTCCATTTATTGAGTATTCAGGCACACGCGCCGGTGCATCAGAGAGCATTGCCGACATGTCGCGTGCAATATTTGATGGTATAACCATTACTGGTTTAGGCTCATATTTTTCAAGTATCGCGCCAGAAGAATCACGTACTTCTAGGATTCCAGTAGGGTTATTTCGTACACCATCATTTGCGAATACAGCGTACGCACCAACAATGTCTAATAGACGTACCTCTCCTCCACCAAGAACAAGAGTGAGTCCGTACTGGTTTGGGTCTCTAAGAGTTGTCAGCCCGAACAGCTTAGCGAGATTGATCGCGTTTTGTATACCAACAAGGTACAGAACCTTTACTGCCGGTATGTTTATAGATTGTGCCAACGCTGTCTCAAATGTCATTGGTCCTCGGTAAGCATTGTCGTAGTTTTTTGGGGCATAACATGGTGGAGTATTGTTGTAGACAGCAGTTGGGTTACATTCGGTAGAGAACTGTGTTGGCACGTCAAAGATAACCGTATTTCGAGTGTATCCGTTCATCAGAGCCAATGAATATATGAACGGTTTCATTGTTGAACCAGGTTGTCTAGAGGCAAGTGAAGCATTGTACTGTCCGTCAATATCTTTATCAAAGAAATTTCTAGAGCCTACCATTGCTAGTATCTGGCCAGTTGATGGGTCTAGAGCTACTAATGCTCCATTTTTTGCGCCGCTACTCGCCTCATTCTTGAGAGCATATTTCTTTACGATTTCCTCAGCTTTTACCTCCAGCTCTGCGTCAAGAGTGGTTGTTACTTTCAATCCAGAAATAAGAATATTCGGACCGTATTTTTCTTCTAATTGATTGAGAATATAGAAGACGAAGTGTGGAGCGATGATGGCGTTCCGTGCGGTTGCTGAGAATGCAACAGACTCGTTTTTTGCCGTTTCGTACACAGCTTCGTCTATAAGTCCTAGAATACGCATACGATCAAGAACGATATTCTTGCGTGCGATGAGCTCTTCCTTATGTGTTCCGTATGGAGAATAATATGATGGAGCCTGAATCATCGCCGATAGGTATGCCGCCTCAGCCGTTGAAACATCCTTTGCCGTTTTACCGAAGTATGCCTCAGCAGCAGCCTCCACTCCGTAAAGAGTACCGCCGTACGGGATGTTATTTAGATACGTTTCAAGAATTTGTTCCTTGGAATATACCTGTTCAAGTTTAATAGCGAGAACCCACTCATGGAGCTTGCGTATAATACTCTTCCTGCTTGTTAATAGTGTATTTTTGACGACCTGTTGTGTAATAGTAGACCCTCCTTGTGAAAGAGAAGCCCCAAGAATGTCTGCGAGCATCGCGCGTATGATTGATGTGAATCGGATACCTCCGTGTTTATAAAAACTTGAATCCTCAATCGCAATTGTTGCGTTCATAATGTTTGGAGATATTTCGGCGATAGACACAACCTCACGTTTTGCGTCCCTATTGTAATCATAGAGAAGTATCTGGCCGGTGCGGTCGTAGATTTTCGTTGACTGGTCTATTTGTCTTGAAGCAAACGAGCCAGTGTCAGGTACTGGAGTGACGGCCACGACCAGAAGAATCCCTCCCAGAATGAAGAACCCAAGCCCTAAAATGGCAAGTACAAACACAATTATGATGTGCTTCCAAAAAGTATTTCTTCTAACGCTCATCGTCCATATGCTAACACGCATACAATTAATGCGTTGTGAATTATTTACGAGAGAGTCCGGAGGCAAGCGCAGTGATGCCTATAGCGATAGCATCTAGTTCGTCATCAAAACGCTTTTTCTCTGTAAGGACGAGGAGCTTTGGGATCATTCTGGCGACAGATGCCTTGTCCGCACCGCCGTTTCCGGTAACCGCATTCTTTATCTGCTGTGGCGAATATTCCACAACAGATACGGACGCATTGCCTGCGGCAGCGAGAATCGCTCCTCTCGCCTCGGCGACGCCAATTGCCGTCTTTTTATTCACATTGAAAAAAAGCGTCTCTATGGCTAGAATGTCAGGCGAGTATTTTTTAATTGCGGATGTAACTGCTTTTGATACGCAAGAGAGACGTTCTTCGCGCGCACCCTTCTCCGGCAGAATACAATCGCTCCAGACCAGCGTAGGCCGAGATGAGTTTCCCTCTACAACGGCTATGCCAAGACGATCGTATCCGGGGTCAATCGCCAATATTCTCATAACCTATTATTTGTGACCATTTGATGTGCACAGACATATTCAAAACAACGACTGTTCTACATCAAGGTATGTACGACCGCTCGGAGTAATTATACGACCACGCGGAGAGCGTTCCAGGAAACCGAGACGAAGAAGATACGGCTCGTACACATGCTCAACAGTGTCTGGGTCCTCGTGAAGTGAAGAGGCTATAGAGCGGACACCTGCTGGCCCGCCACGGAAACTCTTAAGAAGCGTTTCCAAGTATCGACGATCGTCCTTAGTAAGGCCTCGCGAATCAATGCCGAAGAGCTTGTATGCTTCGTCGCAGAGAGCTATAGAGAGTTCGCGTTCATGCACTTCGGAGAAGTCGCGGATGCGCTTTAGAAGAGCATTCGCGACGCGCGGAGTCGCTCTACTTCTCTCCGCGATGTGCTCTATGACTTCTTCCGGAGCGGTTAGGTTTAAAAGTTTGGCTGAACGGCGTATGATGTCGCACAAATCGCCGTCGCTGTAAAAGTCCAACTGATAAATACCACCGCCGAAGCGTGAGCGGAGCGGTCCCGAGAGTTCGGCAACTCGCGTTGTAGCGCCGACAAGCATGAATGGAGGGAGAGCGAGCTCAACTGTGCGTGCTGATGGACCCTTACCTAAAACTAAATCCAAGTGGCCTGATTCAAGCGCAGGATAGAGGAGCTCTTCTATTTTTCTAGAAAGCCGGTGAATTTCATCTATGAAGAGGACAGTGTTCGGCTCCAGATTGGTGAGAATCGCGGCGAGGTCGCCAGCGCGCTCTATCGCGACGCCTGAAGTGCTCTTAAGAGGAGACCCGAGCGTATGGGCGACAAGATGAGCAAGCGTCGTCTTACCGACTCCCGGTGGACCGTAAAAAAGAATGTGTTCCGGCATACTTCCGCGCTTTTTCGCAGCGTCTATTGCTATGCGAATATTTGCCTTCGTCTGTTTTTGTCCGACATATTCGTCCCAGCTGGCTGGGCGTAGCGCTGAATCTAGCGATGTAGGAACGGAGTGGTTGGCATTCGCTGGGCTTGACATAAAATTACTGTGATGCTAGCATTCTACCATAGATTGTTTGGCGTCGGAATATTGATCTTCGGGTCAATATTCCGACGAAAGTGTTCCCTTTCCTGTTCATACTCCTCTAGGCAAGGCTTGACGGCTTCGGGCGTTTCCCCAAGGACTTTCTGGTCCGACACTTCGGTGTTGGTCGCTGGGAAGCTCCTCAGGTGTCTCGTCCACCCCGCGATTTATCGTGGGTTTTGTCTGGAGGACTATGGACGGGATTTTTCTTTATCGCGGAAGGTCGACGGTGCTGGCGACTTCGGAGAGGGAAGTGATACCCGCGAGCGCTTTAAGGACGCCGTCTTGCGCCATTGTGAGGTAGCCCTGCTTCGTAGCGACCTTTGCTATTTCATTCTCAGGCGGATTATCGCGGAGGAAGTTAGCCAGCTCGTCATCCATAAAAATCGCTTCGTAGAGACCAACACGGCCTTTGTAACCGGTCTCTTCTTCGCTTGTAAGTGTTGGTTCCCACACCGTCTCTATTTTTTCAGGTATCAAACTTTTGTCGGCCAGATTTTCAAATACTTTCTCAATCATTTTTTTCTCCTCATTGGTCAGAGGACGTTCTTTTTTCTTACTCGGGTCAAGTTTACGCACCAGTCTCTGCGCCATAGAGACCGTGACTGCCGAGCCAAAGGATTTCGGGTCAGCACCGAGGTCGGCGAGGCGCGGGAATGTACCCGCCGCGTTGTTAGTGTGGAGCGTAGAGAAGACGAAGTGTCCGATGAGTGCCGCCTGTATGGCGATATCGGCGGTCTCGCCGTCGCGGATCTCGCCGACCATGATGATGTCAGGGTCTTGTCTCACAATAGATTTAAGTCCCTCGGCGAACGTATATTTCTTACCCTCTACCTGTGTTTGTACGATACCGTCCAAGTGATATTCAACCGGATCCTCAATAGTTATTATTTTAATTTCAGGAGAGTGTATCTCGCGCAAGAATGAATAAAGAGTGGTGGTTTTTCCGGAACCGGTAGGGCCGGTGGTGAGCAACATTCCATTCGGTCTGCGGATTTCTTTTTCCAATCTAGACAAAAGTTTCGGATGAATACCGAGCTCCGTGTATGAAACCCTTGTCGTCTCTGGGTCAAGGATACGGAGAACGATAGACTCGCCGTAACTACCAGGAATGAATGATGCGCGCACCTCTATCTGGCTCTCGTTTTTAGTAATACTGAAACGTCCATCCTGTGCTCTGTTAGAAATATTTAACTTCACCCCTCCGAGTAGTTTGATGCGCGAATTTAGCTGATGATACGTCTTTGGGTCAAAGGAGTATGTGTCGGAGAGAAGCCCATCAATACGCAAACGTAGAAGAGTCTTATCTTCGCCTGGCTCAAAGTGAATATCGGATGCGCGGAGCGCAAAAGCACCAGCGAAAAGGATTTCTAGAATGAGCGAGACACGGTCCAACGAATGTTCAGCCGTGGCTGTATCCAGCTCGCTCTTAAGTGTGGAACGGGTGGAAATCCGCCCGGCCAATTTAGCGAGAATTCCAGACGGGACTACGAATATTCCGGCTCTTGATTCTGATGCAAACGACAAGTCTGCGTATCGCGCGAGAACTCTTTCCAGGCTCTTTTTAGAAACAAGAAACTCCGTGATTTTGAACTCGCGCGAGGCGAGCTCATCTTTCAGCTTAATTAGTGCGGGATTGTTCGGGTTATGTATGGCGAGAGAAATGGACTTTGCCGTCTTGGCGAATGCCGCCGCTTCTGCTTCTCTCGCCAGCGCTTCAGGAATAACGCGAAGAGCATCGTTGTCTATCTCCATGAGCGAGAGATCGGCATAAGTCATTCCATATTTACTAGATAGGATGCGAGCAACATCCTCTTCTTCGCGCTCGCGCACCTGCGCGAGTTTCGTATCTTCAGCTTCGTTATCAAAATGTGAATCCATTTGCGTATAATAGCATTGGAATAGTTGTCTATGTGCAGGTACTTGACAAAGTACACACTTGGGTGTATACTATATAAGTTAAATCAAATTAGGAGGTAGTCATGAACAGAATGATTTTGGTTCTTTCTGTAATTGCGATTTTGGCAGGCTGTGTGGCGGTTCCATCGTATCCGCCCGGCACGCGCGTGGTGTATGTACAAACACCGCCAGTGGTGTACGTGCCGGCGCCGGTGTATCACGGACCTCCCACCTCGTTTTACTTTCAGTGGGGAGGAGGACACCACGGTCGTCATGGAGGCCTCTATTACGGTCCATGGGGACCATATTGGTAACCAGCCCGATCGCATCGCTAGCGCCCATCTCCTAAAGGAGATGGGCGCTTTCTAATTTCAGAGGTACAATTACTTTTAATGCAGAAAGAGATAAGGACATTTGAAGAGCTTGAGACAGAAGCGAAAAGCTTTATGGAGACGCTCGCGCCGAGTCCGCGAGGCGCAACACTCGTCACACTCTCCGGCGAGCTCGGGGCGGGGAAGACTGCTTTTACCAAGGCGCTCGCGCATGTTCTCGGAGTTGAAGAAATTGTCACCAGCCCCACCTTCGTTCTGGAAAAAATTTATATGCTTTCCGGCAAATCTTTTAAACGTCTCATTCATATTGATGCATACCGTCTGGAGAATGGTGCCGACCTCGCTCCACTTGGCTTTGGTGAGCTGATGAAAAATTCTAGTAATTTAATTCTGCTTGAATGGCCGGAAAAAGTTTCTGGTGCGCTCCCAACTCCCGCAGTAAAAATATCTCTTGTCGCGAACTCTGACGACTCGCGCGTAATTACTTATGGCTAAAAAACTTTCGGACAAAAAGCGAATAGTGCTTCTCGATACTCATGCGATTATCCATCGCGCTTATCACGCTCTCCCAGAGTTTACGGGACCCACCGGTGCGCCTACGGGAGCTCTGTATGGTCTCGTCGCGATGCTTCTTAAGATTATTACTGACTTGAAGCCCGACTACATCGCGGCTTGTTACGATCTACCTAAGCCAACCATTCGTCATGAAGCATATGCCGACTACAAGGGTACGCGTGCTAAGACCGACGACGCTCTCGCGCTCCAGCTCGGCGAATCACATAAAGTATTTGAGGCTTTTTCTATTCCGATGTACTCACGAGAGGGTTATGAGGCAGACGATCTTCTCGGTACCATCGCACACGAGTTGAAGGGGAATAAGGGAGTGGATGTGATCATCGCTTCAGGCGATATGGATACCCTCCAGCTCGTTGATGACGAGAAGGTTCGAGTGTATACGCTCAAGAAGGGAATTAACGACACTATTCTTTATGATGAGAAAGCGGTTATTGCCAGATTCGGATTCGGCCCAGAACTTATTCCCGACTGGAAGGGGCTTCGCGGCGACCCCTCTGACAACATTAAAGGTGTTCCTGGTATCGGAGAGAAGACAGCCACAGAGCTCATAACAGGATTCGGCAGTATTGAAAAAATATACGCGATTCTGAAAAAGAAAAATGGGGAAGAAACTTTTTTACAGAAGGGCATCAAGGCGCGCATGATAGGGCTCTTGAAAGAATATGAGGAAGATGCGCGATTTTCTAAATCGCTCGCGACGATACGTTTGGACGCGCCAATCGCCTTCACGCTCCCCGAGCGCGTGTGGAGGGAGAATGTGGATATACGAAAAATATTATCCATGTGTGACGGGTTCGGCTTTAGAACGCTAAAAGAAAGAATCAAAATAGTTTTTAATAGCAAATCAGCCCCGACGTCAGAAGTCGGGGCTCCGACCGAAAGCGTCGGAGAAGAAAAAGTAGATATTGTCCGACTCGCCGAGGCGAAGGCGATGCTCTGGCTCATCTCATCAGAATTCACGAATCCGTCGCTTGACGACATTCTCGCTTTCACTAAAGAAAGGACTTTTGACGCCGCTTTCACGACTCTAGAGAAACAATTAAATGGACTCGGCAGAGTGAGAGACGTGTATGAGCAGATAGAGAAGCCACTTATACCGGTTATAGAGAAAATGGGAGAGAGGGGAGTTCTCATAGACACAAAAATTCTATCAGGTCTCGCGAAGAAGTATCGTGCCGAGCTAAAGGATATTGAAAAGAGTATTTATAAAAAGGTTGGACATGAATTTAATGTGAGCTCGCCAAAACAACTCGGCGAAGTGCTTTTTGACGAGCTGAAGATTGTTCCTGATAGAATGAAGAAAACTGCTGGTGGACAACGCTCTACTCGCGAGAGTGAACTGGAGAAAATGCGTGATATGCATCCGATTATTGCCGATATTCTTGAATACCGAGAATTGAAAAAATTACTCTCCACTTATATTGATAATCTACCCGTTATGCTTGATGTCGAGAATCGTCTCCATGCCGAATTTATTCAGACAGGCACTGTGACCGGCCGTATGTCTTCACAGAATCCCAATCTTCAAAACATTCCACTGCGTAGCGAGCGCGGACGCGCGATACGCCACGCCTTCGTAGCATCAAATGGGTTCACACTCGTCGGGCTGGACTATTCTCAAATAGAGCTTCGTCTCGCGGCAATACTCTCTGGCGACAAGAAGCTCTGTGACATATTTAAAAATGGGAGAGATGTACACACCGAGGTCGCGGCACAAGTCTTTGGGGTTGCTCCTGAAAAAGTTGATGCGGAGATGCGGCGCAGAGCAAAGATAATTAATTTTGGAATTCTGTATGGAATGGGCGTCAATGCGCTCCGCGCACAGCTCGGAAGCACAACCGCCGAAGCCTACCAGTTCTTAGAAGAATATTTTTCTACGTTTAAAACACTTTCAGAATATCTGGAGAGTACCAGAGGATTTGCAAGAAAAAATGGATATACAGAAACTTTGTTCGGGAGACGCAGACAATTCCCCGATATGAAATCGTCGCTCCCGTATGTACGAGCACAAGCCGAGCGCATGGCGATTAATGCACCGATACAGGGCACGCAGGCGGACATCATCAAGCTCGCGATGGTGCGCGTGGACGAAATGCTGGCGAAAGAAAATGCCAATACAGATGCATATTTGCTACTGCAAGTACACGATGAATTGGTATATGAGATTTGCACCGAGCGTGTTGGCGAACTCGCGCCGAAAATACGCGCGATTATGGAGTCTGTTCTGGCGAACGATGACACGCGCGGCGTTCCCATCGTCGCGACGATGAAACAGGGTAACGATTGGGGCGCCATGGTTCCATTATGATTTATCTCTTCCATGGTTCTGATGTGGAGAAAACGCGAACAAAAGCGTTTGAATGGGTCGCAAAAGCTAGAGCGAAAGAGCCGAACCTCGCCTATGTGCGCCTCGCGAGTGAGGAGCTCACGAGCGCGGCGCTAGAGGACGCTGCGCTTTCTGGCGGGTTGTTTGTAAAACGACTTTTGATACTTATTGACGATCCATTTCAGGAGGAAATTTCCGGAGACCTTCTTGAAGAACATCTGTCTGCACTCGCAGACTCTGATAACGCCATTATTATTCTCACTCCGAAACTCACGGCAGTAAAAGTAAAAAAGATTTCGGTGAAAGCGAAGATGGTGTACACCTATGACAAACCACCAGCGCTTGAGGACAAGCGAGGGTTTAATAGAAATTTAGTGGATGCACTCGGCGCACGCAATCGCGAGAAACTCTGGCTAGAGATTAATCGCGCACTTCGTGACGGCGACGCGACGGAGATGCTTCACGGCCTCCTTCACTGGAAAGCTCGTGATATGATGTCCAACGGAAGTCGTGTATGGACGCCACAAGAATCCCGCGCGCTCTCGCTCTCACTTATATCTCTCCTCCAATCCTCCCGCCGCGGCGGTATGAATTTGTCCCTTTCGTTAGAGAAGTTTGCACTCTCAATATAAATTTGTGCGCCCGGTTGGAATCGGACCAACGACCTTGTCCTTAAAAGGGACCTGCTCTACCAACTGAGCTACGGGCGCGAGCGAGGATGAGAAAATAGAGTTTACTCATATTTTCTCACTCCGAGCGAGCGCACAGTATGGTACCCCATACGGGCGCGAAGGGCTCTCCTCGTTTTTATAATCTACTCTTTTTTGCTCTTTTTTTCTAGTAGCTAAACGCATCTACCGTTTTACCGCTTGAATCCAACAACTTCACGATTTCATATTTGGTGCGCCACAAGGGAGTTGTCCTTCCGAGATATATGCGCCACACATCGCCCTTGAAGTTGGAATCATTTTTGTGCGCCGTGACGCACCCGTTGTAGTTAAGATATTGAATCATGAAATTCTGGCACGCATTAGAAGCGGTGACGGGAGGAGATAATGCCACCTGACAACGTGATATCTTATTCACATATTCAATGCACGAAGAATCGCGAATGTATCCGACACCGTAATAATTGGAAAGTTCATCAGACGGCACCGGACAGTTCTGCGGTAGAGGCGGATAAAATTGTTGGAATGTGCTGAAATAACCTATACATTTATTTTCCCTAAATGAGGCGCCGATAGGCGAACTTCCTGATACAAGAATCGCGCGCTTACCGGGAGTGATTACGATATCTTGAGACGCATTAACGATTCCAGATATCGGCACTTCCGTTCCTTTGGGTATCGTTATGGCACTTCCTGTTACATCGCTCGCTAGAGTCCAGCCTGATACGTTGACCGGAGCGCCGGCGTCCTGCGCCACATAGAGTTCTATGTATTCGTTCTTCGGGTCTGATGAACCGGCACCTGAAACGTAGCGATTCATTCTGACTATTCCACGGTATACAGAAGGCTGTCCGAATACACCACCGGTAATAATTGGAGTCGGCTGATTATTTGCATTGTTGCCAGTAACGTTGGAACCGTTTGATGAACCCGACAGAACGACGACTGAATCGCCGACGCTGAATGGCGCTCTTGGAAGTTGGAGGTATGTCCCTCCTCCGAGTACTCCTGGCAGTGCGAGCCTCGGGCCGGTAAACGCGACAGGATGAAGAGGACCGCCTGTAGATATCCAGATAAGAAATATGAATACGAAAACACCTATAAAAAACCATGCATCGTGCATTTCCATAGAGATATAGTAACAAACTTAGTGGCCGGACGAGAGAGCAGCTTTGAGTCTTGCCTCTTTTCCGACTGCACTGTCAGGGATAGCCTGCAGAGCCTTTCTCGCCTCGCGTTCTGTATAACCGAGCGCGACGAGTGTGTCAAACACTTCACCGTCTTCTCTCGAGTGTGAATGAGGACCAATCTTGTCTGCGAGCTCCACGAGCATCTTCTCGGCGCTCTTCTTACCAAGCCCGACAACCTTGGTTAGATACGCCAGGTCGCGCGTTCCGATAGCTCCTTCGAGCGCCTCGCGAGGCGCTCGGCGCAATACTGAAAGAGCCGTCTTCGGGCCGACTCCAGACACAGACAGTATAAGCTCAAAGAAATCACGGTCGGCTGGATCGGAGAATCCATACAGTTCAAGACCATCCTGCTTCAGCGCCAGATGCGTCGCGAGGCTCGCCTCGCTCCCGACGGCGAGCATCTGAGGAGAACTCATCCGCACCTCAATACCGAAGCCGGCGACCTCTATAACGGCGCTTACCAGCCCTATATTAAGCACCTTCCCGCGTATCTGCCGAATCATGCTTACATAATACATCCATTTGCATTTATTACTTAAACCTTGTAACTTACTGCTACAACCTAATTTTATGGCTATCACCAGCTCGGCAAAGAAAGCGATTCGCTCATCGGCGAAGAAACATATCTTTAACATTCGCCGTAAAGAGGCTTTGACTAACGCGACTAAGTCGCTTCTAAAAGCTCTCTCCAAAAAAGATGTTTCAGGAGCCGAGAAACTTCTACCGACAGCCTACAAGGCGATAGACAAGGCGATGAAGCGCGGTGTTATTAAGAAAAACACGGCAGCCAACAAGAAGTCCCGCCTCGCTCTCGCCATCAAACGCGCGAAAGCGAAGTAGCTTGCACCGAGCAAGTCTGCGAGTCGAAGTGTGCCCCCGGCCAGAATCGAACTGACATCGTCTCCTCCGCAAGGAGATGTCCTATCCATTGAACGACGGGGGCAGTAGTGAATGTATATCAGAACCCGAGCCACGCCGCCACCAGATCGTTGAAGGTATGGTGATGTTCATCCTCTTTCACGTAGTATAGGAAGTAATCGTACACTACGTCAACATCAACTCCGTTAAGAGGGATGATTAGATGCGGAGAGAACCAGCTCTCGGTCTTAATAGAGAGCATGGGAGATAATTCTCCTTTCACATCTTCCAGAACGGAGAAAGATATCATTCGTTCAAACGGATGCATATCGTCTCCTATCATTATGCCTTGTTCCACGAGACGGAAGCGATGTACGGGAGGATGTTTAGATGCGTGAAGAGCGAATGCAGTTGTCGCAATAATAATAAGAACGGCGAGAAGATAATTGCCGAAGAGCACGGACGCGACCGTACCGGACACCGCGATGATACCAAGCGCCCAGTACCAGTCGGTACTCTTCGGATTATGGTCGTACTCTCTCCCTTCCCATTCTAAAATAGAAGTGTTGAACATAGGAAAATGATAACACGGGCGGAAGGGGTGAGATTCGAACTCACGGTCCCCGTAAGGAGACTCCGGTTTTCAAGACCGGTGCATTAGACCGCTCTGCCACCCTTCCATAACTACTGCGCCGGTGATGAGACGTTCACAGGCGTTTCAGAAACGATGTTTCCGACGTTTTTCGGGCGGAACCAGATAAGATACACGATTTCCAGAATGCCGAACGTGTTTATGACCAGAAGCGCTATGAACCAATTCTTCTGGCCGGCACGTGCGGCGGCCCAGAGAGAGTATCCTTTCAAAACTATTGTCCAAAGTACTAAGACTAGAATAATCGGGACAAAAATACTCATAAATCCCGGCGTGAACGGAGAATAGAATGGAGTGTATGCTTGCATATGTGCGAATCATACCACACACTTCTTATTATGCGATATCTAGGCATTGATTATGGGAGTAAAAAAGTCGGCCTCGCCTTATCTGACGAAGCGGGAGTTATGGGATTCCCGCACGGAATAATAGCGAACACTCCTCGTCTCGCCGATGAGCTCTATGCGCTTATCGCTAAAGAAAATATCGGGGCGGTCGTTATTGGGGAATCACGCACTCTTAGTGGAGAAGAGAATGCGATAGCCAAGTATGCGAAGGCGCTCGGCTCTCTGATTACTGAACACACGGGAACGCCAGTTTTCTACGAATCAGAGGTGTATACGAGTGCGGAGGCGCGCAGGGCTCCAGAAAAAGAAATAAAATCACGCGCCGCGAAGCGGCGCGTGGATGTTGATGCTTCTGCTGCCGCACTCATCCTTACCAGCTACCTCTCACACGCCAATCATGGATAAATCGCGCATAACAATTGACGAGTTTAGTAAAATAGAAGTGAAGGTCGGCACAGTACGCCTTGCCGAACGCGTACCAGAGACCGACAAACTCTTTCGGCTTCTGGTCGATTTTAGTGAAGAAAGTGGCCCTCGTCAGATTGTTTCCGGTATCGCAATGTACGTATCTGAACCGGAATCATTGGTGGGTCGACAATTTGCATTTGTGACGAATCTTGAACCACGCACAATACGCGGACTTGAAAGCAATGGAATGCTTTTTGCTGTTGGGTCCGGAGACACCTTCGCGTTTCTTACTCCCGATAGAGACGTCCCGTCTGGTACTAGTGCACACTAGCGCGCGCGAACGCTCCGCGCCCGCGCTATAATTGATCTATGACCTTCGTTCTTCGCGAACACATTCGTGCGGCCTTCGCTCCACCGAAATATCTTGCTCCCACTTTCGCTGGTATTGACCTCTCAACAAGCGGAGTCAAGGCTGTGCATCTTATAGAAGGTACCCACGGTCTTACTCTCGCCGGATATTCTGAGATGCGTCTGCCTTCTGGAGCATTTGCCGATGGTGAAGTAGTTGACCATTCGGCGGTTATGGAGACACTTTCAAATGCTGCTAAATCTGCAGGCATTTCATCCGCTAATGTTGCTCTACCGGAATCAAAGTCCTATTTATTTGAGACAGTGGTTCCAGGAAAAAAGAAAGACGAATGGCGTATAGCGGTTGAACAGCATCTGGACGAGTTCGTTCCATTGCCTCCGCCTGACACAGTGTTTGATGTTATAAAAGTAGGTCAAGAAGAGAATGGTGGGGCTCTCGTTACAGGTGTCGGCTTCGCTCGTAGAATCGTTGATGAAACACTTTCGGTTTTTGACGATGCCGGAATTAGGGTTCAATCTTTAGAAAGTGAAACATTCGCGTCGTCACGGGCTCTTCTTCCTTATGGAGATGAATCCACTTCTCTAATTATTGACGTCGGTAGGGCTACAACGAAGATATCAATAGTCTCAAAATGTGTTCCGCGATTTGCTACGACGATTGGTTTCGGCGGGCATTCTCTTACTCTCGCCGTGCAGAAACATTTCGGTGTGACCGAAGCCGAGGCGCGTAAGATAAAGTACGAGCGCGGTATTGTACTCGGACCCGGAAACGAAGATTATCTGTCAGCGATGCTTTCAACAGTGTCCGCTATTCGTGACGAGATTTCCACAAGGCTTGAATATTGGCAGGAGAAGGCTAGAACCTCCAAAATGCATGTACCAGTGACGCACGCTATTCTTGTCGGTGGGAATGCATCTGTGCGTGGATTTACGGAATATCTGGAGGGGGTTCTTAAAATACCGGTTGTTTCTGGAGACGTGTTCACTAATCTCGCTTCACGCGATGATTGGATTCCAACGCTTGATTACACCGAGTCTCTCGCATATGCGACCGCAATCGGTCTCGCTTTACGCGATGATATACAGCCTTATGAATAACGAACCTACAAATCTTCTTCCGCCGGAAAGACAAAGAACTCTATCCATAGATTATATTCTTCGCGTAGGAGTCATAATTGCCGTACTCGCGACCGCCTTGACTCTTTCATCATCGGTTCTATTAATTCCCACATACGTTTTTTTAAGCGGGAATGTAAGTGCAAAGAAAGTAAATCTCGCCAGCATAGAATCCTCTCTTTCTTCTGCAGATGAGATAGCTCTTTCAAATCGCCTGACTGCGCTTTCAGAAAATGCGGCGTCTCTCTCGGCTCTTTCAAACGTTCAGTCGGTTAGCGCAACGGTTCGTGAAATACTCTCCGTATCGCGCCCGGGGATTACTATCTCGGGAATTTCGTACACACCACATACGGAAAATAAGCCTGGAACGGTGATTATTTCCGGCTCGTCCGCAACGCGCGACTCACTGCGCGGTTATCAACTCGCATTGCAGGAGGTTCAATTTATACGTTCCGTCGTTTTACCGGTGTCTGCATATGCAAAGGACAGCGATATTGCATTCACAATTACAGTAACACTCGCGCCATGAAATCCTCCGTCATTCATATGAGTATATGGGTTTCTATATGTGTCGCGACTATCGTCGGACATGGATTTTGGTATGCCGTTATTTCAGAGAAGAGCGCTGAAGTGGCTAGTCTGCAGAATCAAATTGATACTAAGACGGAAACGGCAGGTAGAGTCGCTGCCGCGCGGACGGCATTGAGTGAAATTGAGGGTAATGAATCGGAGATTCGAAATTATTTCGTACCGGAAACAGAGGTCGTATCGTTCATAGACGATATTGAAGGTCGCGCACTTACTCAGAAGACAACTATGAAGGTTCTTTCCGTGTCCGTGAATAATTCTTCAAAACAAACGTCTCTTGTCCTATCTCTCGTTGTTGGAGGAACATTTGACGCAGTTATGCGTACGGTCGGAGCAATTGAATTCGCTCCATACGATTTATCAATATCAAAACTTTCCATCAGGAATGAAGAAAAGAATGTATGGAAAGCACATTTTGAAATTGTCGTCGGTTCGATACCTGCAAGTACGGAACCAAGTACAAAGGCCGTTGAACAGAAAACGGTTTCTTTTATCTTTCCATGAATACCAATAACTCAATTCGTGCATTCTTGAACCGCATACATTCCGCGATGCATATAGATCCGGTACGCGACTGGCTGATACTACTCACTCTCTCTATACTCGCGTTTATCAGCATAGTCGTATGGAATGTGTTGGCATTTGATACCGTCGCGCGCGGAGGAGTCATCGGCACGGCCGTAACAAGTACAGAACCCGTATTTAACAGCTCATCTCTTGACGTGATTCATTCGGTATTCTCAAAGCGCGTTACCGAAGAGTCTAAGTATGTGACCGGTGTATACCGTTACGCCGACCCTTCGCAATAAGCAATATATAAGATAATGTAAAAGAGTGTTTCGCCCCCATAGCTTAATGGATAAAGTAGCGGACTTCTAAGCCGTTGATGTTGGTTCGATTCCAGCTGGGGGCACACTTCGACTCGCAGACTCGCTCAGTGTAAACTGAAAAGCGAGTGGGGAGGGCACGTGGCGGAACGGTATACGCGTACGACTCAGAATCGTATGGGGCAACCCTTGAGAGTTCAAATCTCTCCGTGCCCACTAGTGCGTTAGTGTTAAAAATAATCCTTTCAGGATTTCTCGCAGCTCTTCTCCAGAAATACGTCCAATATTTTTCGTGAGTCGCTTTTTGGACAAAGCGCGAATTTGAAATGGTATCGCTTCCGAATTTTTTGTTAGTCCGTTTGTTTTATTTGCAAGCAACATAACGCAGGTTGGATACGATTTTACTTTAGAAGTGACGGGGACAACGACGACAATTGGTAGCGTGTCATTAAGAGTATCGCCGGAAACAATCACAACTGGTCTTTTACCAGACTGCTCGGACCCTTTAGTAGGATTAAGATTAGCAAACCATATTTCGCCTTGGCGCATCTTTATTAGCGACTGACGAGCCGTTGATAATCATCCATACCCCATTCAACCATCTCAAGTATATCCGCATCGCGCGCCGCTCGCGCGAACCCTTCCTTAAGGATATTTTTCATAGTGTCACGCTGGTATCTTTTTAAAGCTTCTTCTAGGACTGAGCGGCGCGTTCGTTTCTGGGTTCGTGCGCTTCTGTCAACCCAAGCGATAAGCTCTGGTGAAATGGTGCTGGTAAATGAAGCGGTGGTTTTCATATGTCTGATTATACGTATAATAGCATCATAGGGACATAGTGCAAGAGTTTCTGCTACTATGACAGCAATGCACCCTTAGCTCAGTTGGTAGAGCAACGCATTTACACTGCGAAGGTCGTAGGTTCGAGTCCTACAGGGTGCACTTGAAACCGAAAAGCATGTTATACAGGTTGATACATATATGAACGTTGAATGCGTTGGGATTATTCTGGACGGTAATCGCCGATGGGCGAAGGAAAACGGCGTATCAAAACTGGAAGGGCATCGTGCGGGAATGGAGACATTGAAGAAGACCGTGCGATTTGTGCGTGATAATAGTATCAAACATCTCATAGTCTATGCGTTTTCAACGGAGAACTGGAATCGCGATACAGATGAAGTGTCATATCTTATGGACCTATTCCGCGAAGCGATACAGAAGGAGATGAGTGAATTGGGAAAAGAAAACGTTCGCGTACGCTTCATTGGTCAGCGTGAACGTTTCTCAGAAGATTTGCAAAAATCAATGAATATTACTGAAAAAGAAACAGTAAAGAACGAAGCGATAACATTGTGGATATGTCTCTCGTATGGCGGGAGAGCAGAGATAGTCGCGGCGGCGAATGCCGCCGCCGAGAAAAGTGTTTTGATAACTGAAGAATTATTGGCGAAAAATTTGTGGACTTCGGAAATGCCAGACCCTGACATCATAATCCGCACCGGCGGAGAAAAAAGACTTTCCAATTTTCTACTCTGGCAATCTGCCTACAGCGAACTCTTTTTTACCGATACGCTTTGTCCTGACTTCAACAAAGAAGAGTTTAATTCCATTCTCGCAGAATTCGCGTCTCGCGAGCGCCGTAACGGTAAATAATAATGGAACTCCAGATACTTTACGAAGATGCAGATGTGGTAGCAGTAGCGAAGCCAGCCGGACTGATTACGCATTCTGACGGGAGGACGAAAGAAGAAACAGCAGAGGATTGGTTCAAAGAGAAATATGAGGGAGGGCTTGCCTCGCCGAAGCCATGCGGAGGCGGGTATGTGCATAGATTGGACCGTGATACCTCCGGCGTTCTAGTCTTCGCCAAGAACGCGTCGGCGTATGAATTCTTGCGCAAAGCATTTCACAATAGAGACATACAGAAAACTTATATAGCAATTGTCTATGGCGTTCCAAAAGCGAAAAAAGGCGTTATAGATTTTGACATTGGTCGCTCGCGCCAAGACTTCAGGCTCCGGAGCGCCCAACCGAAGGCGAAGGGCCGTCTTCGCGACGCGCTTACGCGTTATGAAGTAATAGGAGAAGTGGAAGGTTACGCGCTTATGAGGTTGAATCCGGAGACTGGCAGAACGCATCAGATTCGCGTGCATCTGAAGGCCATTCATCACCCAATTGTTTGTGATTCTCTGTATGCTCCCGGTTTGTCCAAGAGCAAAGCGATTGGAAACAAACCGCAGTCCCTTGGGACGCCGAATCTAGGTCTCTCACGCCTCGCATTACATGCGAGTACGCTCAACATTCCACTCCCGAGTGGAGGTAGGACCACAATCGAGGCGCCAATACCAGAAGATCTGTCGGTAGCACTCGCACATTTCCCTACAGCGTGTTAGAGTGTCGCGACACATATGAGAGTCATAACTACTGTCAATATAGAAGGGCGCGCGAAGCTCGGGATACGCCCTGGCGATACTGTGCGCGTCATTCAGAATATTGTTGAACTTAAGAAAGATCGCGGTACCGATAAGAAGGAAAAAACGATTAAGAATGCCCGTAAGCAGGCATTTGAAGGTCTCGTTCTTGCGGTCAAACACGGCGCCGAAGCAGGGGCGACTTTTACCGTCCGCGCGACTCTCTCTGGAGTCGGAGTGGAGAAGACATTTCCGCTCTATTCCCCGGTTATTGATTCAATTGAAATAGTAAAGCGCTCCAAAGTCCGTCGCGCGAAGCTCTACTTCATCCGTGAGAAGGCGGCCAAGGCGGTCCGCCGTCAGCTACGTAACGCACGCATGATGCATTTGAAGAGCGATGAAGCTGTCGCTGTTCCCGAGGAAATTGCAGCTCCGACGTCTGAAGTCGGAGCCCCGACCGAAAGCGTCGGGGAAGAGAAAAAAGAAGAAGCTGTAGTATAGTGTTCCAACCTGCCCGGGTGGCGTAATTGGTAAACGCGTAAGATTGAGGTTCTTATGTCGCAAGACGTGGAGGTTCAAGTCCTCTCCCGGGCACAAAATATCAAGAAAATACGGACTAACAAGGGGTAATGGGGACAGCCACCATTGTTTCGTAAATAGTGTGGTATAATTTAATACATGCTACGGAGTGAAAGGTACCCTTTTTAATTTTCATGAAAAGTTTTGAAATTGATAAAAGAAGTCTTGAAATAGTATAAAAAAACTCCCTTGACTGCACATGCAGTCAAGGGAGAAGGCCTCGCTCCGAGAGGGGAGGAGAGCGAGAGAAGGGACTAAAACAATCAGTCATCCAGTATTTCAAGGAACAAGACAACGGCGATGCTAATCATAGCAGGAGCTGCGATTAACGAAAGCACGGCATCTGCCCGTACCCACCCGAAGAGCCATCCGGTCAATCCCGAGATGACAACGATTCCGGAAAGTCCCATATCGCATAAGACATGCAGATTGGCTACTTTGTGAGAATGGCTTTGTTCGTGGCGAGGGATTTTTGAGAGGACTTTGTAGGCCCAAAAGTTTCCCAACCCGCCGATAAAGCCCACAACCATAAGCCACTCGTTTTTAATGGAGACGGGATTATCCAACCGTTCAAGCGCTTCGGAAAAGACAGATATCGCTCCGAGGATAAGGATGCCGATACCCGCATACGCGAACCACTTTTTTGCGGTACGGCCATTACTCCCGCTTGCTCTAATCGCGTAAGTGGCAACCAAGGTGGCTCCGAAGAGTATCAAGAAATCCGAAATACTATGAATAGTGTCGGACTTCAAGGTCGTGCTCGGCAGAATTTCCAAAACAAGAAAGAGCTGAGCAAAGAATATCGTAAGCGTGATCATGGCGGCTTGCCAAGTGAGCAACGCTTCTTTTTCAAGAACCCCCGGATGATGTCCGAGACGGATTATTTTGTAGAGTGGCATGGCACCCTCCTAGACAAGTCAAAGAAAAGAAATAACTGCTAACTGCGGAGCAGTATAACAAAAAATAAGAGGAGAGGGAAGGGAGTTTTTGACTATATAATATACTGCTATACTACAATCACGCCGTTATGACTATTCTGAAGTATTTGACACGAGTCTCTTTTATTGGGATTTTTGTTATAGTCGTGCTTTTTTCAAATATCGTCGGCTTTGTGACCGATTGGTGGTGGTTTTCTTCAGTAGGCCATACACAAATCTTCATTACCGCTCTGGTCGCTAAACTTGCATTGTTTTCTGGAGTGGGAATTTTTGCGGCAGTTTTTCGGTTGCGCGGTCATATATTTTTTGCGGGGCAGTCTGTATATCGCGAGCTTGCAATTGCTTAAGCAAATGCGAATAGGGGCTGGTCAGCCCAAATGATTTCCAATCACAGAATACAGGGCTGTTGCCCCCAAACAGAATGCTATCCAATACGCAGTAGTTTCTAATCCATTACTCCTTTATAATCTTGACTGTAATGGGGTAGGTATTTTGCCGTCTATATACGGTGGCAAAAGAATTACCGAATTCTTGCTAGGTTCGCGCAACTGATAGAATTCTAGGGTAGTATTGATTGAAATGCCGCCGCAACAAATTTCCTGGCACACAAAGACAGTCCTTCAGATTTTCGACACGCTCCGTTCGCGTGAGCACGGCTTGACGAAAGAAGAAGCGATTGAACGTTTCCAAGAATACGGCTCTAATAAACTCCCTGAAGGGAAGGTGGATAATCTGTTCCTAATTTTCTTACGGCAATTCCAAAGTCCGTTGATTTATATTCTCTTTGTAGCGGCGGGTATTGTTCTTCTGATGGGAGAAACTGTTGACGCCCTGATCATCTTCGCCGTGCTTCTTTTCAATGCGGTCGTAGGGACCATTCAGGAAGGTAAAGCGCAAAACGCGCTCCTCGCGTTAAAAAAATTCTCCGAAACCTCGGCTACCGTACTACGAGACGGAAAAGAAATTATCGTCCTTGATACCGAGGTAATGCCAGGGGATATTATTATGTTGCAAGAAGGAGAAAAAGTTCCAGCAGACGCTCGAATTATTTTTGCCAATACACTGAAAGTTGATGAGGCGAGCCTCACTGGAGAGTCAGAGCCTATAATGAAGACCGATGCAGTAGTTCCAGCTCGCCTCGTCCCCGACTCGTCGGAGCGGGCTGATACATTGCCGGTAACAGAGCAGAAAAATATGATATTCAAGGGCACGCATGTGTTAAGCGGGAACGGCACCGCGATTGTTGTCGCCATTGGGTTCGCAACCGAGATTGGTAAGATTGCGCAGGAAATCTCCTCCATTGATACCGAAATTCCTCTGAAAACAAATATTCGTTATCTCTCGCGCCTTATTATCGTCGTGGTAGCCGTTATCAATGTCGCGCTGATTGTTATCGGCGTTCTTTCAGGCAAATCGCTTAAAGAGATGTTTACCACCGCAGTGGCGCTTTCGGTCTCCATCATCCCCGAAGGGCTCCCTATCGTTATGACGCTTGTTCTGGCAACTGGCGTATGGAGAATGTCAAAGCGCAACGTATTGGTAAAGCGGCTACAAGCAGTGGAAGCGTTGGGGCAGACGAAAATAATCGCGGTAGATAAGACCGGGACATTGACCAGAAACGAAATGTTGCTCCAGCGCGTATACATTGACGGCAAAAATTTTGAAATCACAGGCAACGGGTACGAGCCGAAAGGAGAAGCAATTTTTGACGGTGAAGTCATTAACCCCTTGAACCACCCGGAACTGCTTTTCAGCGGGAGGATCGCGGCGTTCTGTGCGAGCGCTCGGCTCTCTTTTTTTGAAGAAACGGGTATGTGGAAGATCGCGGGAGACCCAACCGAAGCGGCGATACTAGTGTTCTCTGAAAAAATTGGATTCCGCCACGACATGTTAGAAAAGGAAACACCGAAAATCTTTGAACTGCCGTTCGATTATCGGAGAAAATATCATGCCGTCATTCGCTCCGTTGACGAGAAAAATTTCCTTACTGTCGTCGGCGCACCGGAGAACGTGCTTAGGCTTTGCAAAAAATCCTGGCACAAGGAAGGAACAAAGACGCTTACCGAGGAAAAGAAAAAAGAGCTAGAGGCGGTATTCCACAGATTCGCGCGCAGCGGCTTCAGAGTAGTCGCGTACGCCGTCAATCTTGATACCGAACGGGTCGTAGACAAAGAAGCGCTACCTCCGCTCGCGTTCGTCGGGTTCTTCGGCATAAAGGATGCTCTCCGTGGTGAAGTGAAAGAAGCGATGCAGAGAGTAAGAGAGGCGGGTATGCGTGTGGTGATGATCACGGGCGATCATCGCCTCACTGCGCAGGCAATCGCGAAAGAGGCGGACATTTGGCGAGAAGGCGATTACATCCTCACCGGAGAAGACATTGATATTATGTCCGACGAGGAACTCGCAGAAAAACTCGCCCGCACCACCGTCTTTGCGCGTGTTACTCCGGACCACAAGCTCCGCATCATTCAGGCATATCGCAAACGAGGAGAAATTGTGGCCATGACCGGAGACGGCGTGAATGACGCCCCGTCGCTTGTCGCCGCCGACCTTGGCGTGGCAATGGGAAAAATTGGCACCGAGGTGGCGAAGGAGGCCGCTGATATCGTCCTTCTGGACGACAATTTCGCCAGCATCGTCTCGGCCGCCGAGGAAGGTCGGAGTATTTATAAGACGGTTAAGAAGGTTCTTACATTCCTTTTCTCTACCAGTATAGGAGAGGTGATTAATATCATGGGCGCACTCTTTTTACGTTGGCCGATCCCGCTCCTGCCGTCGCAGATTATCTGGCTCAATTTTGTCACCGGCGGATTCCTGACGGCAGCCCTTGCTATGGAGCCAAAGGAGCAAGGTCTTCTGCACGGAGCATTTGAAAAACAGAAGAAATGGATTATAGACGGCTTTATGACGCGGCGTATGTTGCTCTTGGCTCCTGTGATGGGGCTTGGAACGCTCTATCTCTTCAGCCTATATTTTGAAACTGACCTTACCAAAGCCTGGACTATGGCGCTCACGACTATGGCCGTCTTCCAGTGGTTTAATGCGTGGAATTGCAGGTCGGAGAGTAAATCTATTTTTCAGATGAATCCGTTTTCTAACAGATACCTCGTCGGCGCGACCACTCTCGTCGTTTTCCTGCAGTTGTTCGCAGTCTATAATCCGTTTATGCAGAAAGTCCTGCACACCACACCACTTTCGTTCTCAGAATGGAGCATACTTGTTTCAGTCGCCGCGTTAGTCATTTTGGTTGAGGAGATACGTAAATTCTTTTACCGAAGACAGTTAATTTAAAAAGTTCCCTACATAGGCGCGCAAAGTGTATAATTATGGCACAAAAGATAAGGGCTCGAACAACATGTTGTTCGAGCCCTGTTTGGATCAGTGGAGCTCAGCGAGCCCCGAAGACCCAGTCCCAGTTAATCGGAAACATCAGACAGATTACGGCGAATACGAATCCTACCGCAAACCACATCAAATCATTGCGAGTTAAATTGCCTGCAAGCGGAACTCGCTCGCCCCACCAGTCCCGACGGAACTGGTTAATTCGGTAGTCCTTACTCATTTTTTTCTCCGGTTATGAACCTGTTAGTTAGTATAGCACCATTGCTCTAAAAAGTCAATAGACGCTAAAAGTGATGTATAATAAGCCCATATGCTCTACACCGGCAAAGGGGATAAAGGAACAACGACGACATTTGGCTGTAATCAACAGCGAATATCAAAGTCGTCTGAATTACCCGAGGCGCTCGGCACGCTGGACGAACTAAATACTTTTATAGGGTTCGTGAAGATGCGCGCGATAGATTCTCCGCGCATTGCGATTACGCTACGAAAAGTACAGGAGAATCTTTTCATTATTCAAGCGGAGACGGCAGGGGCAGATAAAAGATTGAAAGATGGTTCAGTAGAAGAGATTGGGAAAATAGTGAATGATATAGAAAAAGAAATTCCACCGATAAAGGGGTTCTCTATTGCCGGCGGGACGGAACTTTCTGCTCTCTTGGACGTCGCGCGGACGCTCTCGCGCCGAGCCGAGCGGCGCGTTATTGCGGTGAAAGAGCTTGGCTTGCGTGAACTCACTCCAGAGACGATGGCGTATATGAATCGTCTCTCCTCGCTCCTCTTCGCGCTCGCGCGCCTCGCCAATCACCTCGCTGGTGTGAAAGAAGAAAATCCGAAGTATTAGCGCGCGTCCCGCCAAGGCGGGACGCGCGTATTTCGTGTTTTCGTGTTATAAAAAATATGTGCCCGCCTACGTTAAAACTACGGCGAGGCAAGCGTGGTGGTCGTAGCTCAATTGGTAGAGCATCTGCCTGTGGCGCAGAAGGTTGTGGGATCGTGACCCATCGACCACCCCAGCAATTTTTATCGGCGAGTGATATCATTTACGAATGAAAAGCTTATTTTTGGGCATACTATTCATCCTGTTCGTAGGCATAGGCGGATTTATGTATCGGAACGCCGTTGAATATCCGACACGTCCGATAGCGTGTCAGCTTGACGCGAAGGTGTGCCCAGACGGTACAAGCGTTGCGCGCACAGGAAGCGACTGCTCGTTCCCAGTGTGTTCGTCTCCGAATGTTTCTCTCTCTGATATAGGTGTCGCATACGCTGTGCCTGACGGCTTCGTTCCCGCAGAATTGCCAGACTCTACGAGCGTTGTCGCATACGAGAAGCCGTCAGACGGTTTGAGCTCGGCTAGTATTATCGTCCGACGTTATTCAATTGACGCATCTTCAACACCTCTCTCCGTCATTAAACAGACTGCAATCGGCGGAGCCTCCGGAGCTCCTGTGCCGACAACGGCATTTTCATCAACCGTTATCGGGGGACATCGCTTCACGATTGTTTCTATAGAACGTTTTGAAGCTGTGATTAACACCGCGTATTATCTGGCGCGCGGTTCTGATGTACTGCGTTTTGACGCGATTGACAGAGAGGTTATAAATTGGACGGAGCCGAATCTAGACGTATCAAAGCTCACTGCGCACTCTGCGCTAATGGGTCTTCTCACAACCCTGCAAGGGGGGTAATATATACACATATGAACAACAATTCACTTTATGAAATATTTGACAATGGAGGCGTGCGCATAGCGATTATCGGTGCACTCTCTATCCTCGCTCTCTTTCTACTCGCAGAGACGATAAATATAGCAGCGAACTTCGGTCGGTCGGGAGTACCGGCGACAGACACGGTTACCGTTCAGGGCGACGGACAGGCGACTCTACCGCCGGATGTCGCGAAAATCTCATTCACCGTGGATAATACTTCTGCGACGGTTGCACAGGCACAAGACGCGACTACGAAGCAGGCGAACGCTGTGATTGAGTTCGTTAAGAAACAGGGAGTTGACGATAAAGATGTGAAAACGCTCTCATATAACATCTCTCCGCAGTATTCGTACCCGAACCCGTGTCAACAGGGGATGATGTGTCCGGAGTATTATCGTGCACCGAAGATTACCGGATATCAAGTGTCAGAGACAATTCAGATAACTATACGCGATCTCTCAAAAGTCGGAGAGATGCTCGGCGGGCTGGGTTCGCTTGAAGTGCAGAATGTAAACGGTCCCGCATTCGCCCTAAATGATTCAACTGCCGGCTACAGTGCCGCACGCGCCGATGCAATTAATAAAGCTAAGTCGCAGGCGAAAACGCTCGCCGACCAGCTCGGTGTTAAGCTTGGGAAAATCGTGAACTTCAACGAATCCTCTGGCGGCTATCAATATCCGATGATGTACGGCCTCGGCGGAGACGCGTCTGAAAAGTCGGCTGTTCCTGACGTGCCGGCGGGCGAGAATACCTACAGCGCCTCCGTCTCTATCACCTACGAGATCCGGTAGTTGACTCCGGTACGGCGTCATAGTATGCTCTCTGTATTAGAGAGCCCGCAGGGCTTTTTTATTTAGTAACGCCCTTTTATGACCTCACTATTCACCTATCTGAAGCATGTTCGCGAAGAGTTCACGCACATAGTCTGGCCGACGAATCGGACGGCGCTCGCACACACACTAGTTGTTATCGTTATCGGTATCGCGATTGCTCTCGTAGTAGCATTCTTTGATTACATCTTCGGTTCTGTAGTGAAGAGCATTGTCGGCTAATTCTCTCTATTTATGGATAAAAACGAAACTCAGTATGAAAATGAAGTTCAACAGATGGCCGATATCGCGCCGATAGTGCGCAGTGAGATTCACGACGAGGTCACTCCGCGCGAAGAGGATGCGCGCTGGTACACCATCCACACATATGCCGGCTATGAGAACGCAGTGGAACGCAACTTGAAACAGCGCATAGAATCGCTCGGAATGGATGGGAAAATATTTAAGGTAATGGTGCCAACAGAAAAGAAAATAAGAGTGAAAAGTGGAAAAAGAATAGTAGAAGAAGAGAAGATTTATCCCGGCTATATTCTAGTTCGGATGATAGTAGACGACGATTCATGGTTCGTGGTTCGCAACACCCCAAGGGTGACCGGCTTTGTCGGCTCTGGTAACACCCCCGTTCCGATGGAGGAGTCAGAAGTCGCCACACTGATGAAGCGTATGACGGCGGAGGCGCCGAAGCATCGCATAGACCTAGTGAAGGACGATCCTGTCGTCATCAGTGACGGCCCGTTCAAGGATTTGGAAGGGAAGGTGGGCGAGATAGACGAAGACCGCGGCAAGGTTAAAGTGATGGTCTCTATGTTCGGGCGCGAGACACCGGTAGAACTGGATTTCTTGCAGATACGCAAACTCTAGCGTAAAGTCACATTCACCATGGCTACCGTTGTAAAAAAGATTAAATTACAAATCCCCGGCGGGGCGGCGACGCCCGCGCCTCCTGTCGGTACCGCGCTTGGCCCCGCTGGAGTAAATATCGGTCAATTCGTGACCCAGTTCAATGCCGCCACGCAGGACAAGAAGGGGACTATCATCCCGATAGAACTTTCGGTCTATGACGACCGTACGTTCACGTTCATAATGAAGAATCCGCCAGCCTCGCGCCTGATCCTCAAGGCGCTCGGGCTGGAGAAGGGTTCTAGTAAGGCGAAGGAGGAGAAAGTGGGCACACTTACTTCAGCACAGATAGATAAAATTGTGGAAGAAAAAATGCCTGACTTGCGAGCGAATAGTAAAGAGGCCGCCGCGCGTGTCATCGCTGGAACTGCGCGCTCAATGGGCGTGGAAGTGAAGTAAGAAAGGTCGATGGACCTTGTGACCCAATAGGTCAATGTATTCATTGAGATAGTTTTAGAGTGAAGCGAATAACCTATCTCTCTATAACTTGACGGTCGGCACAAAATAAGAAATCGGTACGATAAAATCTTGTGCTTGCTTTTCAGTTTCCATGCGCGTACAGTGCGTCCTGGTAATTTGTTCCAAACAATTCAACCAAGAAGGAGAGAGTGATGAACAAAAAAATAGTGGTAGGCAAATGGGGTAATAACCCCAACGAAGCAGAATATCTCAATGCACTATGCGACACTCTCGCGCGTGGCGACGTGAGAAAGACGCGGAATGGGTATACGCGGGCTATATTCGCTCGGCAAGTGCATTTCAAGATGTCGGACGGTTTCCCCGCGCCTTCTACGAAACAACTTGCTTTCAAATCAATCCAGAAATAAAGAACATCGACGACTTCGGCATGGATGATGTCAAATTGGTCAGCTACAAACATCAGGGACGTATCAAGGCAACACTGCTATGAGTCCAGTAGTAGGCAACAAATTCGGCAGCAACTTCGGTTGCTGTTTTTTATTTCTTTTTCTTAATGTCGCGGTCGAGATAGAGGCGTGGGAGCATCATTTCTGGTTTCCATGCTTTCTTGAGCTGGCTGACATTTTTTGACGATTGATACTTGCCGCTCTTCGTATAATCAGAGCCGATGATTGGCCCAGTTTCAAAAAAAACTATCTGTGCGATGCGCCGCCCGACGACGAGCGGAATGATGTAGTTCTTTGAGTTGTTCGTTATCTCCATGGTCCAGCGATTCACATACCCCACGTCGCCCCAACCGGCACATTTGCATACTTCAATAAAATTACGTCCCATAGATGAGCGCGCTTTCATCATCGTCGTAACCGTGTCGCGCCCGCCTATAAATTCATTTGTGTGAGAGAGAATCGTCTCGCCAGGACGAAGCAGAATAACTTTGTCGTTCTGACTTATGCCGTCCCATTCAAATTGGTATTTCTTAAAAGCATCTTTTGCCCGTGTTGCACGCTCAACTTTGTTCGCGCCCCACACGTGCTTCATATGCTTCTCGCTCCAAATGTTGTACAGGCTATGATTGTACTTCGTTGGCTGTTCTCGGAAGAACCATTCGCCGAGCGTAACGTCGTAGCTTGATGTCGCGAGATTCTCCCGTTTGAACGGCTCAATAACAACCATACCTTTTTTCATCTGTTCCAGGATCTTTTTATCCGATAACGCCATGGCGAGGATTATACTCTCATTAAGTGCTCGGGTATACTAACTGGATGGAAGATAGGATACGAAAGGCGCTGGGAGAGAATGTAGTTATTCGGCGACCACCGAATCCGGACTTCGGCGACTACGCCGTTTTTGTAGGGCCGGAAAAGGCGGAGTCGGCTGTGCAGGCGATTCGTAGCGAGCTTGGTGAGAAAGCATCAAAAATTGAAGTTGCCGGGAAGGGATTCGTGAATATCACTCTCACGCGGAGCGCAGTGACCTTCGCCGTTGCCGAGGCCGATGCGAAGGGCAATGATTGGGGGAAGGGAGTGGGTGAGGACGGGAAGCGTATTATTGTTGAATACTCAAACCCGAATGCATTTAAGGAAATGCACATCGGCCACTTGGTCGGTACGGTGGTCGGCGAATCTTTGTCGCGACTAATAGAAAATTCCGGTGCAAAAGTTGCTCGTGATACATTCGGTGGCGACATAGGACCGAATGTGGCGAAGGCGCTCTGGGGATTACAGAAGAGTGGCATCACTGAGCCGACGACCGCCGTGGAAGTGGGGGAGGCTTACAGCTCTGGATCAAATGCCTATGACAGTGACACGCTGGCGAAGACAGAGATAGACGCGCTGAATCAGGCGATATATGCCGGCACTGATAGAGCTCTTATGGAGCTCTGGCGCAAAGGGCGTGATGTTTCCATGGAGGAATTTCGCCGTATCTGGAAATTACTCGGCACGCATTTTGATTTTGAATTTTTTGACAGTGACACAACTGAAATTGGTCTGCGTGTCGTAAATGATGGACTCAACAAGAATATATTCCAAAAGAGCGACGGTGCGGTTATCTACAATGGCGAGAGAAAGGGCGTGCACACGCTCGTATTCATCACCTCGCATAACACCCCAACCTACGAAGCGAAGGATATCGGTCTCGCTTTCTTGAAGGAGGAACGGTGGCCGTCTGATAGGGTCATCATTGTTACGGGGAACGAGCAGGCAGGGCGTTTTAAGACTATTCTAGCCGCACTCGGAGAGCTCGCGCCTCTGCTTGCGGAAAAAATAACACATGTAGCGACAGGCTTCTTGAAGCTCGCTTTTGGGAAGATGTCTTCGCGAGATGGGAATGTCATAACCGCTTCCGATTTCATTAAAGAAGTTATTGAGAAAGCGAGTGAGAAAAATGAGGACCCGCTCGTCGCCGAACAAGTCGCAGTCGGAGCGATTAAATATATGATCCTGCGCCAATCTCCGGGCTCGGACATTATTTTTGACGAAAAGAAATCACTCTCGCTTGAAGGCGACTCGGGTCCGTATCTGCAATACGCACTCGTTCGCGCCAAATCTATTGTCGCGAAAGCACCAAACACCAAACATCAAGCACCAAACAAAATGCCAGAAATTCTATATTCAATAGAGCGCATCATTTTGCATTTCCCAGAAGTGACTTCGCGCACAGCGCGCGAGCTCGCGCCCAATCTACTAGTGAACTATCTCACTGAGCTCGCGAGCGAGTGGAATTCTTTTTATGCGCAAGAACGCATTATTGGTGGAGACGACGAAACGCACAAACTCCTCGTCGCCCGCGCATTTGTGAACACAATGACAAACGGTCTCACCCTACTCGGCATCCCTGCGCCCGAAAAGATGTAATGTTAGGATAGCTAGATATGGCAGACGGAGAGAAATCAGAAGTGTCCAAGAGAGAGGAGGCGATACTTGCCTTTTGGGAGCGCGAGCACATCTTTAAAAAATCACTCGCGAAGAAGTCTCCGAAGGGCGAATTCGTTTTCTACGAAGGTCCGCCGACAGCGAATGCAGCTCCTGCGCTCCACCACCTCGAGGCACGCGCTTTTAAAGATGCGATTCCGCGATATAAAACAATGCGCGGGTATCGAGTGAATCGTCGAGCGGGATGGGACACTCACGGTCTCCCAGTGGAATTACAGGTGGAAAAAGAATTGGGGTTTTCTGGGAAAAAAGACATTGAGAAATACGGAGTTGCGGAATTTAATAAAAAGTGTCGGGAGAGTGTGTTCACTTATATAGATGCATGGGAAAAATTCACTAAGCGCATCGGATACTGGGTAGACGAGAAGAAAGCGTATTTCACTTTTGATAGTTCTTATATGGAAGTGCTCTGGCATCTCTTCGCGCAGACAGCGAAGGACGGACGTCTATATAAAGATTATAAAGTTTTACCATGGTGTCCCCGATGCGGGACCGCACTTTCATCGCACGAGCTCGCACAAGGGTATCAAGACGTCAAAGACCTCACGGTCACGGCGAAATTTGAGCTTCTTGATGAGCCTGGCACGTTCCTACTCGCGTGGACGACAACTCCGTGGACTCTGCCCGGCAATGTCGCTCTCGCTGTGGGGGCAGATATTGAATACGGGGTGTATGAGGTTGGTGAAGAGAAAATAATCCTCGCCACAAAGATCGCTACAGAAAAGTCCTCGGGTATCCTCGCTTCGCTCGGCCAGACTATTTCTTCGCGACATTCGCGGCTCATAAAAGGTAGCGAATTGGTAGGTAAAAAATATAAACCACTCTACGACTTCGCCAAGAATCTTGTGACGGAAAGCGAGAAAGCAAAATTTGATAAGGCGTTTCAGGTATACTCCGCAGACTTCGTCACGACTGAAGACGGCACCGGCATAGTGCACACGGCTGTGATGTACGGACAGGAAGACTTTGAATTAGGAAATAAAATCGGATTGCCGAGGGTACCTCTCGTGAACCCAGAAGGTAAGTTCGTTGAGGGCGTTGGATTCCTCTCTGGACTCTCGGTGGTCGAAGAATCAACATCGGTGGAGATCTTAAAAGATCTCCAGACCCGCGGTCTACTTTTCAAAAAGGAGTCGTATACGCATACGTATCCCTTCTGCTGGCGCTGTAAAACTAGACTTATCTACTACGCGCGCGATTCGTGGTATATCCGCATGCATGATTTGCGCGGCAAGCTTGTTACGGAGAATAAAAAAATTCACTGGGAACCGGCCTATATCCGTGAGGGACGCATGGGGGAATGGCTTGCCAATGCAAAAGATTGGGCGATAAGCCGCGAGCGCTACTGGGGTACTCCGTTGCCGATCTGGAGAAGCTCAGATGGAAGCGAGCAACTGATAATCGGCTCAATAGACGAACTTAAAAAACACACGAAGAAATCCGGCAACACGTATTTCGTCATGCGTCATGGTATGGCAGAAAGTAATGCTAATAATTTTTGTAGTACTGACCCAATTAAGCAAAAAGACAATCATTTAACCAAAGAGGGTAAAGAACAAGTATTGAGAAAAATACATGAGTTTAAGCGCAGTGGCGGAATAGATATTATTGTCGCGTCACCATTTGAGCGGACGACAGAGACGGCTCGCATTGTTTCAGACGTACTTGGGTATGATCCCGGTCAAATTATTTTTGATGACAGATTACGTGAGATATCCACTGGTGTGCTTGATGGTCATCCGATAAGCGAATATCGCGCTTTTTATTCAAACCTGCAGGAAAGATTCTTTAAAGAACCATCTGGTGGGGAAAATCTCACTGAAGTTAGAAGACGTGTTGGTGAGCTACTCTATGATCTAGAGTCTAAACATAAAAATAAAAGAATACTAATCGTGTCACATGGAGATGCTCTATGGATGTTACAACTCGCTGCATCAGGGAAGCCGTCTACTTCAACAACAGAATTTTCAGAAATGTTATTGGCCGAAATTTGTGAACTTGATTTCATATCACTTCCACACAACGAGGACTACGAACTGGATTTGCACAGGCCGTACATTGATGAGGTTGTTCTCGTTTCAAACAAAGGAACGGAATTGCGGAGAGTGAAGGAAGTTATGGATGTATGGTTTGATTCCGGAGCAATGCCCTTCGCACAGGCGGCGAAAGAACGCGGGCACGAATCACTTGAAGATTTCTTAAAAAAAGTTGCGTATCCGGCTGATTTCATTTCTGAAGCCATCGACCAGACACGAGGCTGGTTCTATACTCTGCTTGCGGTCGGCACGCTCGCGGGGCGCGGTGCCGCTTTCAAGAACGCCATCTCACTCGGGCATCTCCTTGATGCCGAAGGCCAGAAAATGAGTAAATCAAAAGGGAATGTCGTTGACCCGTGGGTAGAAATTGAAAAGTGGGGCGTTGACGCCCTACGTTTCTGGATGTACAGCGTGACTGGCGCCGGTGATTCAAAGAATTATGACGAGAAAACTGTAAAAGAATCCGCAAAAGTTCTGGCATGGCTAGATAACAGCACAAAATTCTACAAAATATTTAATCACGGCGAACTAAAAATAGGAAAGAAGACAGTACTTGATAAATGGATATACGCGCGTGTAGAAGAAACAGTCTTGAGCGTTACCGATGCGATGGACAACTACAGTCCGTTTGAAGCGATACGCGCAATCTCCGTTTTGTGCGAAGATTTGTCGCAATGGTATGTACGACGCGCGAGAGACCGTATGCGCGACGGTGACACCTCTGCATTGGAAACACTGCGTTACACACTGCAGAACACTGCGCTCCTACTCGCGCCATTTGCGCCTTTTATTGCGGAGGATATATATTGGAAGGTGAGGAGTGAGAACGACCCGGAGAGCGTACATCTCGCAGATTGGCCGGAAATTAAAAAACACTGGAGCTTATTTGGCGATTCCGATAAACAACTTGTTGCAGAAATGAAAAAAGTTCGAGTGGTTGCTTCACAGGCACTTCAGCTCCGACAAAAGGCGAATATAAAAGTCCGCCAGCCACTCGCGAGCCTAACTGTTCCTGAAAAAATTAGTGCCGAGCTCGCGATTATTCTCGCTGAAGAGGTGAATGTTAAAAAAATAATTACCGGTAAAGAGCTCTCTCTAGACACGACACTCACACCTGAACTAATCAAAGAAGGCGATGAACGAGAGCTCGCGCGTGCGGTCGCCGAAGCGAGGAAGACGGAGGGATTTTATCCGAAGGACAAAGTGAACATAGAAATGCATCAGGAAGGTAAGTATTCTGTAACACTTTCATCAAGCGTCGTGCGTTTTAATCTTGTCCGTGAGGCATAAGTACGAGACACGTGCTATCGTACTTTCCCGTTCTCCGGTCGGGGAGGCAAGCACTTTTATTGTTCTTCTTACCAACGAACTTGGGCTCGTGCGCACTCTCTCGCAAGGAGTTCGTAAGAGTGGCGCGAAGCTTGCTCACGCGCTGACCACTTTCGCCGAGAGCGACATAGTGCTCGTGCGCGGGAAGGACGGTTGGCGACTCGCCGGCGCCATTCTCTCGGAGAATTGGTTCGCGAGGCTCGGCAGAGCCTCGCCTCGCGAGAGAGCCGGACGCATTTGCAGTCTCTTATTACGACTTGTCGCAGGCGAAGTTAGTGACCAAAAGCTATTTCCGATTATCAGAGGATTTTTTGATGCGCTGTCCACGCTTAAAGACGAGATGCACGAAGCCTCTGAAATTCTTACTGCACTTCGCATACTCGCTGTGCTTGGATTTGACGATGGAGGCATCCGTGGAATCCCGTCTGATTTTACACAGCCATTGCTCGCTGAAATTTTGAAAAATCGTATTAGTTATATTGCTCGTATCAATAACGGCATTAACGCCTCAGGCCTTTGATATACTACATTTGATGCCACCAAGACAAGATGATGATATCGGCTCTTTAGAGAAAGCCCGCAAACGGCTGTATGAGCCGGGAGCAGCTATGGATATACATCGTCCGCTTGTCGTTTCCGAAGGTCGTTCTATACCGCACGAATGGGAAAAAAATTCTCTTGATAACATACCACCTCAAGGGAAGCGGCATGTACGTTTCGCCGGCATATTCTTTGTATCGTCATTCATATTTTTCATTGCCGCGCTCGGAGTCGCCGGATACCTTTTCTATTTCGGAGTAAACTCGGTTTCGGTTAATAAAATTACCATTGAGATCCTCGGTCCTACTACGATAGCCGGTGGCGACATCGTTCCGCTCTCAATCACGATAACGAACAGGAATCCTATTTCCGTTGAAAACGCAACTGTAGAAATTAGTTTCCCTAACGGGACCGTCAGTGCGGACGGCTCTTTGAATGCGTACCCGCGCTATACGGAGAACTTCGGTACGTTAGAGAGCGGAGCAACCGTTACCAGGTCAATAAAGGCAATCATTTTCGGTGGAGCGGGACAGGCTCTTGTTCTACCTATATCCGTTTCTTTTGAGACTGCAGGCTCAAATTCTGTTTTTATAAAAAAGGACACATACGCTCTTGCCGTAACTTCAACCCCTCTCTCCGTATCGGTTGATACGATGACAGAAACCGTGTCCGGGAAGCCGATTACGTTTACTCTTACTGTTCGTTCAAACGCGACAGTTCCTTTGAACAATGTACTATTGTCCGGTACGTTCCCGTTTGGATTTACCGTAAGCGATTCTTCATTGCCTCTTAGTGGTTCAAATTTTATTCTTGGGACTATTCAGCCAGGCGCCATTAGTACAATAACGCTCACAGGAACGCTCTCCGGACAGAACAATGAACAGCGAGTTTTCCATTTCACCGTAGGCACTTCAAAATCTGCGAGCGACCAGACGCCCGCTGTCAATTATATGACGCAGGATGCAACCGTAACGATTACGGCGCCGTTTATCACGACGTCCATTTCAATCAACGGTGATACGGGGACGAATGTAGTTGTCTCCTCTGGAAGTTCTCATAATGTTACGGTTTCGTACGTAAACACTCTTTCAACGTCAGTTACGAATGCGGAAGTTACAATAACGCTCTCTGGTTCAGCAATAGATTATGACAGCATCCAGACGACAAACGGTTTCTATCGTTCACTAGACCGTACTATTGTCTTCAGTAGAGACACGGACCCATCTCTCTCGGCACTCGCTCCAGGCGCTTCCGGTATCGGCTCATTTACTTTTTCAACGCTCACGGCTGGTTCTTTGGGCGGTACTCCTTCTATTACATTTACGACTTCCGTATCCGGTACTCGCGTCGGAGAAAGCAATGTACCGGAACAGATTAGCGCATCAACCGTAAAGACTGTAAAAATTGCAACATCGGTCGTATTTTTATCATCTTCTCTGTACTCGTCCGGGTCTATAAGCAACAGCGGTCCTATACCTCCGCGAGTGGACAGAGCGACCACGTATACGATTCAGTGGAGTGCGCGTAACGGCGGTAGTACTATAGCTGACGGCATGGTCTCTGCGACACTACCTAGCTATGTGTCGTATACGGGCATAACTGCAGGCACCGGAGCGTTCTCGTATGACAAGGCGTCAAGAACCGTTTCGTGGAATATAGGTAATATAGCGCAAGAAGCAAATGTTGAAGGAGCATTCCAAGTCTCGCTCACTCCGTCAACCTCGCAGAAGGGAAGTGCGCCACAACTCACTGGCGCGGTGTCTTTTTCAGGGTATGACCGCTTTGCCGGAGTACAGGTTAAAGCATCCGCAGACCCGTCCACCACAGAAACAGTACGTGACCCCGGGTATACCAGTGCGAAGGCGACTGTGCAATAATCTAATCTTGTATGACTGATATGAACTTAATGGAAAAAATTGTTTCTCTCTGTAAGCGCCGTGGATTCGTCTTCCCGGGCTCTGAGATATACGGCGGACTCGCCGGCACCTTCGACTACGGTCCGCTCGGCGTCATTCTGAAAGAAAATGTACAGAACCTATGGTTGTCGATGTTTCGCGATTCTCGCGACGATATGTACGGCATTGACGCGCGAATCTTAATGAATCCGAAGGTGTGGGAGGCTTCGGGTCATGTTTCAACGTTTGCTGATCCGCTCGAAGATGGAAAAATGTTCAATACGATGTTCAAAACCACCGTTGGCGTTGGTGAAGAAGCGACGAGTATTTATTTACGGCCGGAAACTGCGGGCGGGATATTCACGAACTTCAAGAATGTTGTGGACTCAATGCATCCGAAACTGCCGTTCGGTATCGCACAGATAGGAACAGCGTTCAGGAACGAGATTGCGCCACGCGATTTCATATTTCGCCTGCGCGAGCTCTCGCAGATGGAAGTGGAGTATTTCGTGAAGCCCTCCGACTGGGAACAGGCGTTTGAAGAATGGAGAAAGCAGATGCATCTTTTTGCAAAAATGATTGGCCTCCCACAAGAGATGCTTCACGAGCTTGAAGTAGGGGATGGCGACCGTGCGCATTACTCTAAGCGCACGATAGACTTCGAGTTCGATTATCCGTTCGGTCGCAAGGAGCTCTGGGGTCTAGCGTATCGTACTGATTTCGACCTCTCTGCTCACGCGAAGGCATCTACGGTTGAGCTGACCTATCTTGATGAAGAAACAAAAGAGAAATTTATCCCGCACGTTATTGAACCTTCGCTCGGCGTTGATCGCACCATACTTGCCATTTTTGTAAGTGCCTATCGCGAAGACCAAATGGGCGATGAGACCCGCACGTATCTTGCGCTCGCACCGAAAGTAGCACCCGTAAAAGCGATGGTCTCGCCACTTCTAAAAAATAAACCTGAACTCGTCCTGAAGGCGCGAGAAGTACGCAAAGAACTTCAGAAGATTCATCCTGCTATCGCATGGGACGACAACGGCAACATCGGCAAGCGCTACCGTCGCCAAGACGAGATTGGTACGCCGTTCTGTATTACCATCGACTTTGATACGCTTGGCGAGACGCCCGAGCTGAAGGACACCGTCACCCTCCGTCACCGCGACAGCGGTACCCAAGAGCGCCTCAGCCTCAACGAAGTCGCCTCCCGCATCAAAACTGCAATAGAGTAAGAAATACATACTGCACGCACAGCAGACTGTATGCTACGATGCCCGTATGGACAAGGAGATACGGGTTTCTATCACCTCGGGCACTATCGTTACTGCCTTGGCTATTGTCGTTGGTGCGTATTTGCTCTGGATCCTGCGCGACCTGGCTCTCTTAGTGCTGACCGCCATCATCATCGCCTCGGCGATAGAGCCCGGGGTCGCCTTTTTCATCCGCTATAACGTTCCCCGATTTGTCTCCGCGCTTTTGGTATACGTGTTCGTCTTTGGTGGCATCTTTTCAATCCTCTATTTCTTCTTCCCACCTATAATTTCTGACGCGACGAGCTTCTTAACGGCGATGCCCAGATATCTGGATACGATAAATATCACCGCGCCTCTTTCAAATATTACCAACACGGTAAGCGTTGTAAGCAGTCAGCCTCAAGCGCAGTCATATATACAAACGCTTCTCTCGCTTCAGTCCCTTTTCACATCAAGTTCAGGCAGTGTTCTGCAGTTATTAATTACATTTTTCGGCGGTATCTTCTCTCTTATGCTCGTTATTGTTCTTTCGTTCTATTTCGCGTTGCAGGACACGGGCGTTGACGACTTCATCCGTTTGGTTATGCCGGTTAAATATGAAGAATACTATGTTGACCTCTGGAAGCGCTCACAAAAGAAGATAGGGCTTTGGATGCAAGGGCAGATACTTCTTTCTGTAATTGTCGGTGTGCTTGTATATCTAGGTCTTCTCATCATAGGCGTACCGTACGCCCTTCTTCTCGCAGTTTTCACTGCGATGGTTGAGATTATTCCGGTCTTCGGCTCCATAATAGCCGGAGTAGTCGCAGTCATTGTCGGATACTCCGACGGAGGTGTGGCAATCGCGGCGATAGTTGCAGGTCTCTACATTGTTGTGAACCAGTTTGAGTCCAATCTCATCTACCCTCTAATCGTAAAAAAGATCGTCGGTATCCCACCGCTCCTGGTCATAGTCGCTCTTATCGCCGGGTATACTCTCGCTGGTTTTCTGGGTGCGATTCTCTCCGTGCCCGTCTCGGCCGTTTTGCTTGAATTCATCAACGACTTTGACAAGCGCAAGCGCCGTACCGGACACACTTCTTAAGAATGGCACGTTTCGTATCAACCGCAATTCCGTATGTGAACGCGAAGCCGCACATAGGCCACGCACTTGAATATGTGCAGGCAGATGCGTATGTTCGGGCACTGCGCCTAGCCGGCGAGGACATATTTTTCTTGACCGGCACAGATGACAACGCTCTAAAGAATGTTCAGGCTGCCGAATCGGCTGGCGTACCAATTCAGGATTATGTCGCCGAGAACGCGAAGCATTTCGTTGAACTGGACAAGAGACTTAATGTTGTATATGACGATTTTATTCGTACATCAGCTGACCCGAGACATCGCGCTGGCGTAGAGAAGCTTTGGCGCGAGACGAACAAGAAGGATATTTACAAGAAAAGCTACAGAGGATTTTATTGTATCGGATGCGAAGAATTCAAAACGGAGAAGAATCTGATAAACGACGAATGTCCGGAACACCCAGGTAAACGATTGGAAGAAATTGAAGAGGAGAATTATTTTTTCCGCCTGTCCGCGTATCAGAATGTCCTACTTGAATTAATAGATTCCGGCAAATTAAAAATTGTTCCGGAAAGCCGTAAAAATGAAATAACATCTTTTATTCGCGGAGGATTGGAGGATTTCAGCGTATCGCGTACTGCCGGTAGAGCGAAGGGCTGGGGAATACCGGTACCGGATGATCCAGACCAATTTCTATACGTTTGGTATGACGCGCTAGCTAATTACATAACTGCGCTCGGGTATGCGAGCGACGATGATACATATAAAAAATATTGGGTATCAGCGGAGAATAAAACGCACATAATAGGAAAGGGTATAAATCGCTTTCATACGGTGTACTGGCCTGCCATGTTGCTTTCAGCCGGCGTGCCACTTCCAACGGAGGTGTTTGTGCACGGATACGTCACCTCCGGCGGTCAGAAAATGAGCAAGTCAGTCGGTAATGTAATAGATCCGAACGAACTTCTAGACCGCTACGGCACGGACGCTGTGCGTTACTTCCTACTGCGTCACGGGCACCCGACGGAGGATTTTGATCTTACAGACGAACGTTGTCACGAGTGGTATACAGCCAACCTGACGAACGGACTCGGCAATCTAGTCGCACGCGTAATGAAGCTTGCAGAAGATCACTTACCAAACCCAGTTGCTATTACAAAAGAAGACCAAAAAATATCAGAAGAGTTTTTCAGAAAAATAGAAAAATTTAAATTCAATGAGGCGATGGATTTTATCTTTTCGAAAATCTCGGCCGCCGATTCATTTATGAACACTAATGAACCGTATAAAAAAATAAAGACGGACGCTAATATCGCACGCAATGATATTGAACATCTTGTGCGAGAATTAGTGAGCATAGCCTCGCACCTCGTTACAATGATGCCACGCACAGCGGAAATTATTACGACTGCAGTGCGCACCAACAAAAAGCCAGACAATCTTTTCCCCAGGTTATGACTGTTAAGTATGTAGACGCACACTGCCACATACAGTTTGAGCAATATGCCGAGGACGATGTGGAGCTGATCGGACGTATGAAAGAAGATGGCGTCGCGGGAATTGTTGTCGGTGTTGACCATGAATCTTCAAAAAAAGCGGTTGTACTCGCGCAGAAACATGAACATTTGTTCGTATCTGTCGGCCTGCATCCAAACCGTGTCACCGAAGAAATTTTTGATATAGAAGCGTTTCGTGATTTGGCGAAGAATAATAAAGTTGTCGCGATAGGGGAGTGCGGGTTAGATTATTATCGGTTACCTACTAACGAAACAGCCTACTCCGCTGAAGCTACGAAGGCCAAGCAAAAAGAAATTTTACAAAAACACATAGAGCTTGCAGTAGAAATAGATAAACCGCTCGTAATCCATGCGCGCCCGAGTAAGGGCACACAGCACCCCGTCGGGTATCCCGCTGCGGGAGATGCGTATCACGACCTGATAGAAATTCTGAAAAAAGCGAAATCAAAATATAAAAACTTGCGTGGTGACATACACTTTTTCGTCGGTGGAATTACGGAAGCTGAAGCGCTCATAGAGCTTGGGTTCACTATCTCGTTCACAGCCGTCATAACGTTCGCTCGCGATTATGATGAGGTAATTAGAAATGTGCCACTTGCGAGCATTTTATCAGAGACCGATTCGCCATACATTGCTCCTATCAGTCGTCGCGGTAAGCGCAATGACCCGCTCGCTGTCGTAGATGTCGTAGGTAAAATCTCAGAGATTAGGAACGAACATTTAGAAACCGTCAGATCCGCTATTTTCTCAAATGCAAAACGCCTATTTGCTCTACCAGAACTATCGTGATAGGATTCTGCCATTATGGCGAAGCAGGATATGGATATGATAGTAGACGAAACGTTTGACGGCGACGGATCTGAACCGCGTGTATACGAGCTTGGCTTTCACTTGGACCCCGAATTACCCACAGAAGAGGTGAAGAGGAAATATAATGAAGTACGTGAATTTATTGCTGGTAAAGGTACTGTTGTCGCTGAAGGGGAACCGCAGAAGATTCAGCTCGCGTATACCATTTCTCGCCAAGAGACTTCCGGCAGACGCGATTTTGATTCTGCATATTTCGCGTGGGTTGTGTACGAAGTCGTAGCTTCTGACCACGCAGAAATTCTCACGATGGCATCTGCGAATAAGCGCATCATCCGCTTTATTGATTTGCTCACGACGAAGGATTCGGCTCGGCATTCTGCAGAGATGCGCGAAATTTCTATGAAAACTCAAGAGCGCATGGAAGATCCGGAAGAGGTCGCCGGCGCAGAGCTGGATGCCGCGCTTGAAAACGTTGTTGTATAATAAAAAATATATGTACCTAAACAAAGTATTCCTCTACGGTAACTTAACCCGCGACCCGGAGCTGAAGGCGCTTCCGTCCGGAAGCAACGTTGCGAACTTCGGTCTCGCGACGAACCGCACCTATAAGGATAAGAGCGGAGCGAAGCAGGAGACGACAGAGTTTCATAACATTGTCGCATTCGGACGTACCGCAGAAGTTATCGCACAGTATTGCAAGAAAGGTCGCCCGATCTTCGTAGAGGGGCGCATCCAGACTCGTTCGTGGGAGGGGAAGGAGGATGGGAAGAAGCAGTATCGAACTGAGATTGTCGTGGACAATTTCCAGTTCGGTTCGGACGGTAGCAAAGGCGAATCTGGTGCCGGTGCCTCGCGCGCCGGACAAGAAGAACATCCGTCTCCTAAAGATGACGGCGAGGCGATCAAGTATCCAGACGAAGAAATTAATCCAGAGGACATCCCGTTTTAGTATTTTCTTAAATCTTACAACTTAAACCTGTATTTATGGCATACCAAGCTGAAAGAGAAGAAGTAGAAATCAAGAAGTTTATAGACTACAAGGATGTTGCGTACTTGAAGCTCTTCACCAATCCGCACGCGAAGATGCTCTCCAAGAAGCGCACAGGCATCCCCGCCGGGAAACAGCGCGACATTATGCAGGCCATCAAACGCGCCCGTTATATGGCGCTCCTCCCGTACGTCTCCGCATAAAAGTCTCTAAGCCTTGTTGACACGTTCGGTATAATCGCCCGTGTCGGTGTTGATGCGGATGATGTCGCCCGTGTTTATGAAGAGAGGGACATTTACTTTTGCGCCCGTAATGAGCTCCACGAGCTTTGTCCCGCCACTGACCGTATTTCCCTTTACTGCCGGTGGGGCGTCTTTAACTACGAGCTCAACTTTGATAGGTATCTTTATCGTCATTGGCTTGTCCTCGTAAGTAAGTACTTCAACGATGCTGTTCGGTGTGAGCCATTGCACTCTGTCGTGAACAACATTGTCAGGGAATGCGAATCGATTCTTTGCATTATCTTCTTCCGCGAACCAGCTCTCGCCCTTGTTTGTGTAGAGATAGCGCGCGGGCATGTTGCTAATGTCCGCCTCGGTAACGGTTTCGTTCTGATGAAATGATATTTCAATAACCTTACCGGAAACGAGATGACGCAATTTCGTCTGATTCACCGGTTTTCTCTGTTGCATACGGAAGACATGCGACGAGAGCACCTCATAGGGCTCGTTGCTGTGATTAATAATGCACTTCGGGAGGATTTCGTTGTAGGAGAGTACGGCCATGGTTTTGAAACTAAAGACGGATAAAAATCGTTATAAAAAGTGCCCGATAGTGGCTATTCGTGTATGCTAGCAGACATAATGAGTTTTACAACCACAGACCTCTCTACGCTCACCGATGCCGAGGTTCTCGCGCGTTCACAGAAGGAACCGGAGCTCTTCGCAATTCTGGTACGCCGATATGAGGCAGCTCTCCTGCGCCGTGCGCGGAAAATACTATTCTCTCCGGAAGATGCCGAAGAGGCGGTGCAGGACGCCTTCACCAAGATGTATCTCTACGCCGATAAGTATCATGCCCAAGAAGGGGCGAGCTTCTCTTCGTGGATGTACACCATCCTCAATCGTGTCGCGTACACCAAGTATGTCGCGAGGCGCAAGGAGAGTGGACAAAGAGCAGACCTAGAACCGGAGCACTACGAGTCACTGCCGGACGCTCGGGCAGAATTTATTGAAGACTTATCTATTCGTAATGAAGTCATCTCGGCACTCGCGAAACTGCCCGAGACAGCGTCAAAGATTCTGCGACTGCAATTTATAGAAGGGAAGACCCAAGAAGAAATCGCTGAGTCAGAACGGCTTTCCATTCCTGCCGTGAAGACGCGCGTGCATCGTGCGAAAAAACTTTTCAAACAAGCTTATGATGAACAACATTACTCGTAGTGACAATATGGAACCTATGGATAACCAATCTTCAATTGAACGTGCGGTGATGCGCCGTATTCACATCATTCGCATATTGGGTCTTGTTATTTCAACGGCAACGTTGGCAATAATTACTCTAGTTCTTGCTTTGTGGGGAATAGGGAAGGAGGTATGGGTAGAGCGCGTATTTCAAAATGCTCCGAAAGATTTTGTAAATATTCCGAATTTCCTCGTCTCCGCGTTCGGCAACACCAGACTCGTTGTTCAAATACTTGCGATTCTCACGTTCACATCCTTCATCTATCTCGCCCGCGCGACCGCTCGCGCAATTTCTTCAGTTTTCCGCACCCGCGTCTAACTCTCCGCGAGTTTTAGTTTAATCTGTTTGAGAAGCTCTTTGGCGACGTCCTTATTATCGTGTAGGAATGTGCGCGAGGCATCGTAGCCGACGGCAAGTTTCTCGTCGCCGAATTTATAGGTTGCACCGGCTTTTTCAACAATGCCGAATTTCTCGCCAAGAGCGATAAGCTCACCCTCGCGACTTATACCCTCATTGTAAAGAAGGTCAAATTCTGTTGTTTTAAATGGTGCGGCTACTTTATTCTTTACCACCTTTACGCGCACTCTGCCTCCAACGACCTCTTCACCCTTCTTAATTGAGGCGATACGGCGGATATCCAAGCGCACGGATGTGTAGAACTTCAGTGCCTTGCCTCCCGGTGTTGTCTCCGGATTGCCGAACATTACGCCAATCTGCATTCGGATTTGATTAATGAAAACGACTATCGTCTTGCTCCTCGAGACTATTGCCGTGAGCTTACGAAGCGCTTGGCTCATAAGGCGTGCCTGCTTACCGACATGCTGTTGACCCATCTCTCCTTCAATCTCGTCTTTAGGAGTTAACGCCGCGACGGAGTCTATTACTATGATATCAACATTTCCACTTCTAACTAAAGATTCCACAATATCCAGCGCCTGCTCGCCAGTGTCCGGCTGAGAGATGAGAAGCTCTTGTAGCTTTACGCCGATTCTGCGTGCATACTCTGGGTCTAATGCGTGTTCTGCGTCAACGAACGCCGCGATGCCACCGGCTTTTTGAGCTTCGGCTATGATGTGCAGAGCGAGTGTGGTCTTACCGGATGATTCTGGGCCAAATATTTCTATGATTCGCCCGCGCGGGAGGCCTCCGACTCCTAGAGCTGCGTCTAGCCCGATGGATCCAGTTTGTATAACCGGAATCTTCTGTGGAACACCGACGCCGTAGGTCATAATGGCTTCGTCACCGAACTTGGTTCTGATCTCCTTTAGCGCCTGGTCAATAGACTTCTGCCGTTCGCTTTTATCAGTGCTAGCCACATTTAGTGTCTTCAATATTTTTTCTTTTTTTGGTTTTCCGAAGGCCATATATAAGTGCAGGGTTAAGTATTAAGTATAAGGTATAAAGTATAGGAAAATCAGGGAACGAAGATAGAGCGAGCTTCAGTCACAGTTCTGCCGAAGCGGTCGGTGACTGTGAATGTAAGTATAGACCCTCCGCGAGGGAAGGTAAGAGTTGACGAGAAGTCGCCGTTCTGGTCATGAAGCATGGTCGCTCCGTTAAGCGTAATTGCTGACGCCCGTTCCGCTCTTCCTATTATGCTCACTATCCCGCCCGGGAACGGTGCGCCATCAGTCGGAGAAGTAATAGATAGTGTAGGACCGGCTAAAAGTGGCCACGCCTCTACAAGACCGTAAACTATTAAAACGAACAGAATCGCACCGATAAGATATTTAGTCATTTTTATCAAAACATTTTGTCTTCAGCTTCGTTTACGTTTCCGCCAAAGGCGGACCCGCCTACGGCAGGCGCAGTACGCGTTAGCACCTCGCGCGGTTTAGACCCGTCTGCTTGGCCGATGACACCCCTAGCCTCAAGAACGTCCATAAGTCGCGCGGCTCGCGAATAACCTATTTTTAATTTGCGTTGGAGATAGGAGGTAGAAGCGCGTCCGGCTGCCTCTACAGTCACACGCGCTTCTTCATACAAATCGTCATCTATCTCATCGTCCAGGTCGCCGTTCACGAGCCCGATAACATCGTTCGGTTCGGTACTCGTACCGCCGCCTCCGAAGTCTATGCTGGATAGGTCGCCGGCATTATGACTCTTTATATAACTCACCACCTTTCTCACTTCGTTCTCGCTGATAAAGGCTGTTTGTATGCGCACTGGCTTACCCATATCGCTTGATAGGTAGAGCATATCGCCGGCTCCAAGTAGTGTTTCTGCCCCCGACCCGTCAAGAATGGTGCGAGAATCTATCTGCGAAGCTACCTGAAGCGCCATACGCGTCGGCACGTTTGCCTTAATGAGTCCCGTGATGACGTTCACCGAGGGGCGCTGTGTGGAGAGTATCAAATGAATTCCGGTCGCCCGTGACATCTGTGCGAGTCGGACTATTGAAGCCTCTAGCTCTCGCGGATAGCTGTGCATGATGTCAGCGAGCTCGTCTATGACTATAACGATGAAGGGGAGCGCCTCGGGCATATCTTCACTCGACTTCGCTCGTGACAAGCCTGCCGCCTTTTTTGCAGGTTCAAATATAGTTGTGTGATATGAGTCAATATCGCGCACATGCTCTGCTTCAAGAATGTTATAACGACGTTCCATCTCCTTGGCGGCCCACTTGAGAGAGAATATGGTTTTCTTCGGGTCGGTGATGACCGGCGTGAGTAGATGCGGAATGCCGTTGTAGGCAGTTAGCTCTACGCGCTTCGGGTCAATCATTATAAAGCGTAGTTGGTTCGGGCCGTTTCGGTAGAGAAGAGAAGTAATGAGTGCGTGTATTGCCACGCTTTTCCCGGAACCAGTAGCGCCGGCGACAAGCGCGTGAGGCATCTTCGCGATGTTTACATAGTGAGGGGCGCCGGTGATGTCGCGACCGAGTGCGGCTAAGAGCGGTTTCGTACTCTGCGACCACTCGGGTGTGGAGAGTAAACCGCCGAGTCCGACCATCGCCTTGGTCGTATTCGGCACCTCAATGCCGACGAGCGATTTCCCAGGGATTGGCGCTTCAATCCTTACCGGGTGTGCGGCGAGCGCGAGCTCCAGATTATTAGCGAGTGAGACAATCTTTGAGAGGCGCACTCCCTCGGCTGGCTTCACTGCGTAGCGCGTGACTGTGGGGCCGACAGAGACCTCGTCCATCTCCAAGTGAATGCCGAAGTTCTGGAATGTGCGTTTGATAATATTTGCATTCGCCTTAATATCGCCGACACCCGGTTTACCGCGGTCAGCGCCGAGGATGGAGAGAGGAGGCGCTTCGTATTCGGCGTCAAAGTTCACTATGCCGGAGCCCTGTCTGCTCGCCTCGCTGGAGCTATGGCGAAGCGGGCCCGTTGTGCGATTGAAGACGTTTATGACTGGGTCGCTCTCCTGTGTCTCATATATGTCATCATTTTCAGATTCATAATTTTCATCCCCAGACTCCGGTACCCCGACAACATCAGTGAATTCTTCTGACAATTCTTCACCATCTCTGCGCGAGCGGATACGTCCCCAAACGGAGGAGACATTCTCGCTCATAAGCGCCCACAGCATTTCTATGTCGCTTACGATGGCTATGCCTACAGCGATAGTAGCGACAAGTAACACAAATGCTCCCCAGAAGCCGAAGAATCCTGTAAGAGCTCCGCCGAGTAAAGTGCCAGCCTTCCCGCCGAAATCTGCACCATGGAATAGACCGGCGAATGCCAGAACAGAAGCGAGAATAATAACAATTCCTGAAGCAGTAAGCGGTTCTAGAATAGTACGACGGAATCCCGCATAAACTCCAACTGCTATTAATGCGAATGGCAGTAGAAATGCTCCTATACCGACTACCGCATAACTCGCTGTGAAAATGGTTGTGCCTACCGGTCCAGCGGCGCCAAATATCGCAAGAGTAAATAAAACGCCAACTGCCAACAAAACAATAGCAGAGGCATAACGAATTAATGTGTCGTATCCCCTCACGTCTTCATCGCGTACACGCCCTCTCCGTGTACCGTTATCATTTCTGCGACTCATAATATGTATATTGTAGCATCATGCGATACATTCCGAATACGCAACCCACTTAAAACAACTTGCATCCTATTCTATAAGACATATACTTCTTAAATAGCGTATGCAAAAAAGACAAGATATAGGACAGAATACAGAAATACAACAAATCCAAGCGAAAGGCAGAAGTAGCTATTCAGAAGACTTTGTCCTAGAAAAAAACATATTTAATAACATATTTGAAAAAGACATACGCAGAGTATTTATCTATAAAAAGGCTGAAAGGCTCGCGAAAGCGATTCATCTTATCACTCCCGCGTTCGCCGAATCTGTGTCTCTCCGAAACCGTATTGACGCTATTTCTATAGGGCTTGTTGATGCGGCTATACTTCCATCCGGCACGGCCCGTACGGCTCTCTCACGCGAGCTTCTGGCACTTTCAAGTGTGCTCGGGATCGCGCGAACTGGTGGGCTACTTTCGTCTATGAATGCAGAAATTATCGTTCGTGAAGCCCGTATTTTACTTCAAGAAGTTGCCGCTTATGAAGAGCCGAGACTTTTTTTAGACGATGCTCCGACACTTTCAGAAATCGCGAAACTTCAAAACTCAAATCAAAAGGAACCAAAAAAACAAGCCACTAAACTTATTACACGTGCACATCCCTCCGAAGGCGGAAAAGTGCACATTAAGGACATTAAGGACACAAAGAGTATAAAGGACAGAAGTGACGCCGTATTGTCCGTTATAAGGAACAAAGGGGAGGCGAGCATAAAGGACATTTCTACGCTAATTCGCGGAGTATCAGAGAAGACTATTCAGCGCGAGCTCTCGGCCCTTATCAGCTCGGGGGTAGTGTTGAAAAGAGGAGAGCGTCGTTGGAGCACTTATTCCCTGCGGTGAGCGAAGTCGAATCGTTTGACTTCGTAACCTGTATTTGCTAGAGTTATCCACATCCTAGTAATAGGAGCCAATTGTTCTTAGTTATATACTATGCAAGTCCTTATGGGGACTTTTTCAACCCTTGCCAACTAACCCATGGCTCACTGGTCGATACCGTGCGCTGTGGGATAGTGTGAAATTAAAAGTGCTCAATCACCTTACTTATTATGTGCTTCTTAAATTCTTAACAATTGTTATGCAAATGATAACTACAAAAGCGAATGTGAAAGTTGCGGTAGTAGCAACAGGACTCGCCCTCGCGATGTCAGTACTCTCGTTCGCGCCTATGGCGCAGGCGGCTCTGACTAGCACGCAAGTCTCGGCTATCGTCGCACTTCTCACTTCGTTCGGTGCTGACGCATCAACTATCGCAAACGTTCAGGCATCGCTCACGGGCGGTACGCCTTCGGTTCCTTCAACGCCAGCTTCTACAACCTTTACGAGAGACCTAAAGGTCGGCTCGACGGGTGCAGATGTAACGGCGCTTCAGAATGCGCTTAAGGCTGGTGGATATATGTCGTCTAGCGCGACGGGCTACTTCGGTGCCCTCACGAAGGCTGGCGTTATGGCGTGGCAGACGGCGATGAAAGTCACCCCTGCAACCGGCTACTTCGGCGCGAAGTCTCGTGCAGCATTCGGCGGCGCAGTCGCGACGACTCCGGGAGATCCGATAACGGGCAACGGCCTTAAGGTCATGCTCGCGACGGACTCTCCGAACAATGTCGCACTCGTAGCAGGTCAGGCGATTGGTGCTCTCGCGAAGTACACCTTCTCGAACCCGACCGCGACTGAGATCAAGGTTACGAACCTTGCCTTCAAGCGTATCGGTGTCAGCAATGATTCCACACTTGCAAACGTCTACCTCTACAGCACGACAAAGCGTCTCACTGATTCGGCAGGCGTGAGCAATTCGGCGTTCAGCTTCAACGACCCGACAGGACTCTTCACGGTACCGGCAGGAACGACCTACACGGTCTCCGTTCTTGCTGATATCGCGGGTTCTACGTCCGGTCAGCAAGTTGGCGTCCAGCTCACTGCGGTGACATCAACGGGCACGCTTGATTCTTCTGTATCGTTCCCAGTCAATGGGTACACGCAGACAGTCTCTGCCGCGACTCTCGCAACCGCTGACTTCAACACAACGACGAATCCGGCGGTTGCTACAGCGGCCGCACAGAACGATTACACGGTCTGGAGCAACTCAACCACCATCGGCACGCGAGCGGTGAAGCTTGAGTCATTACAGCTTCGCAATATCGGTTCTGTCGACCGCGCCGACATCAAGAACTTCCGTCTCTATGTGAAGGGAGTTATGGTGGGCTCGGCGGTTGCTTCTATTGCCTCCGATGACACAATCACCTTCGATCTCTCGGCAAGTTCGGCTCGCATTGAGACCGGCACAGCTGAAATAAAGGTCGTCGGCGATATCATCTCCGGCTCGGGCAACACCTTCCAGTTCTCACTGCGAAGGGCATCTGACGCACGCATTGTCGACACTGACCTGAACCAGCCAATCCTCGCGACGGCAAACGGTTCTACCTTCAGCGCTCGCTCGGCGACGTCCGCTACTGTTGATTCGGGTACGGTATCGACGGTCAAGGCGAACAGCTCACAGTCCTCAAACGTCGCGCTCGGCGCAATGGGTGTGAGGTGGGCGACCTTCGAGCTCCGCGCCGCTGGCGAGGATGTGAAGATTGAAAGCCTCGATGTCCAAGCGAACACCACGCTCGACCGCGGTCTCGATAACGGTAAAGTCTTCCTCAACGGCGTGCAGGTCGGTTCTACCAAGGACCTTACCGACGCTACGGATGTGAACTTCACCTTCGGTTCGTCTATGATCTTGAAGGCGGGTACGACGGCTATTGTTGAAATCTACGCTGACGCGAAGTCCACGACCGGTGCGACGTTCGTTACGGGTGAAACCGCGGCGATTACGCTCGGCACTGGCGCCTCAAACGCCCAGGGTCAGAAGTCGCTCACCAGCATCAACACACCGACGGCTGACGTAACGGCAAACACGGTTACCATCTCGTCTTCTACGCTCACGCTGACGAAGTTCTCGGGCTATGGTAATCAGACGATGATTGCCGGTACGAACAACGTAAAACTCGGTTCCTTCACGCTCTCAACCGGCGCTACGGAAGGTGTCAATATAAACACTCTTACCGTCGCGCTTTCTTCAGACGAGTCCGCGACTATCACGGACCTCATTCTGAAGGACGGCAACGCGCAAATCGGCACCACGAAATCCGCGCCGTCTACCAGCAACGCGTTCTCGGTGAATGTCACTATGGGTACTTCGGTAACGAAGACCATCGACATCTACGGGAACATTAAGTCCGGTAGCAATGTCGGCTCGTGGATTGCGAACATCGACGCAACAGCGACTGGTTCAGTAACCGGAAGCACCGTTGATGCAGACGCAGTTGACCTGCAGACCATCACGCTCAGCACTGCGGTGCTCACCGCGGCGAACAACACGGGTTCCACACCTGATTCTACGAACGTTATCGCGGGCACTGCAGAAGTGAAGGTCGGCTCGTTCCGCTTCACCGCGCAGTACTCGCCGTACACGGTTCAGGAAATCAGGGTAAAAATCCCGGCGAATGCCGCAACGAGCGTTACGGCTGTTACCCTCAAGTGGGCAGGCGGTTCTGCTACGCAGGCCCTTACCCTCTCGAGCGGTGCACTACAGACCCACGCAACGTCAACCTTCACAGGTCTCTCGTTCGTGGTACCGGAGAACTCCGATGCTGACCTCGATGTCTTCGTCGGTATTCCGACGGTAGCTTCGGGTGCAAGCTCGGGCTCGGCGATCTCGGCCATTCTTGACTTCAACGAAGGATTCAAGGCGGTTGACTCGTCTGGCACATCTGACACATCGCTTTCAGGTGCCGACCTTACTTCGGCGTCAACTGGCAAGGGTACGATGTTTGTAAGAAAGTCTATCGCGACGCTCTCTGCTGTCGCGCTTGACACCACGAACCTCGCGGCAGGATCCGATCAGGTCCTTGCTCGTGTGAAACTCACTGCTGGCGCATCAGGCGATATCGGCTGGAAGAAGCTCGCCTTCACGGTCAACAAGACCGCGGCGATAACGCTTGGCGCTACGACGACTATTGCTCTCTACAACACCGCGAATACCCAGATAACGGGTACAATCGCGACGACGACGGGCAGTCAAACGACGAAAACACAGGCCTTCGGTTCTGAAACCTCCGGCATCCTCGTATTCGAAGCGACCAGCGAACAGCAGATTTCTGCCGGTTCCTCGGTCACCTACGAACTTCGCGGTACGGTTGGCGGTATAGCCTCAGGTGCTAACTCTGTGAGCGTCTCTATCGCGGCTCCGAACACTTCGGAGACGACGGTTGCATACGCGACGATTCACACAGCAGTTGGAGACACCGGCGAGTCGTTCGTCTGGTCTGATAGGTCTTCTATCAGCACCGTGCACAGCGAAGCCACGCTTGACTGGACTCATGACTACCTGATTAAGACCCTCCCTCTTACGGTGGGTAGCCGGTCAGTCAACTTCTAATCTCGCTTACGGTAGCTCTCTCGCGCTTCTACGCGCTAGAAACTCTAGCTAGGACATTGGCACCCCTACGGGTACGATGTAACATCGCCTAGCAAAACAAAAAACACCTCAATAAGAGGTGTTTTTTGTTATCCACAGGTCTTTGTTTAGGTCTGACCTTCACAACAACCTACTGCTGGGGCGATTTTGTGTTTTCTCATTAATGTTCCGTTATGATATGCTCCAATCATATGCGCAAAACACAGATGTTCGTCATTGGCGGTGTCCTGATTATCCTCATCATCGGAGCCGTGCAGTTCTTATACCCGCGTTCTGCCGTTTCTCCAACTACATCCACCGCGACATCTACTACTGAACAAAACGTCAGCACCACGACAATTCCTGTTACTTCTGTAACAAATGTGAAAATTACACAGAAAAGTCCGACGGCGTATTCTATTTCACTATCAGAAGGAGATACTGTCGTCTCGTGGGACTTCAAAGGCGCGTACACTGGTAATCCGGAGCTCGTGACGAAAGCGCAGGATGAAATTAAGCGTTTGTCTGGACTTTTAGCTACCGCTACCTCCTCTAAAATGATTCTCTCGGTTAGTGTAGCGAACCAGTATGAGCTTCTCGGCGACGGGAAAAATCAATATGACTATCTAAAGCGCGCGATACAGGCGAATACTGAAAACGGACTGCCGTGGCACAATCTCGGTGTCTTGATGGAGCGACTAGGCGCTTTTAATACTGCGCGCGTCGCATATGAAAAATCAACACATCTTCAGCCGCAATTCCAGTTCTATCATTTTGCGTATCTTGAATTCCTCACATCACGAATGAAAGACGACACGGCCGTTATTGAAAATGCGTTTGCATTTGCAGAAGAAAACATAGGCAAGACTCCCTATCTCTCCGAGCTTCGCACAGAGTGGATGAAGCCATGACCGACCGGCTCGCCAGAATATTTCCGTATCTTCTTATCGCGTCAGCGATCCTACCACTCGTCTATGTAAGCGGTCTGGTGTATCCGTATGTCGCGCCAAAGACGTTTCTTCTTCAGAGTATCGGTATTATCGCGCTCGCAATATTTGCATATTTGGCTCTTTCAGGACGACCATTCTTTTATGGACGTTTGCAAAATTGGTTCAGTTGGATTCCTCTTGCACTTCTAACAGTTGCGTATGTGTCGTCCGTTTTCGGCGTTGATTTCTATCGCAGTTTCTGGGGCCTTTTTGACCGCGGAGACAGCCTTCTGACATCCACGGTCATCACCATATTCTTCTACCTCATTCTTATTTCTGCCGACCGTCAATTATTAGAACGTCTCGTGAAAACAATCGCCGTAGTCGCCGGAATAGTTGCCGGCATTGCCGTTCTCCAATGGTTTACAACAACACTTGGAGGAAAAGCACTTTTCTTGCCACCGGTTACGGGGCGTATCGGCAGTACACTCGGCAACGCTGCATTCCTCGCCGGATACCTCAGTATGTCTCTTTTCATAATCCTTCTCGTACTCCGAGATGCTGTAGGTGTATGGCGTAACGTTTTTAAAATAGCGGCAGTCCTCTCTGTTCTGGCGATACTCTTCGCCGCGACGCGCGGGACAATCCTCGCTCTTATAGTCACCGGTATCGTCGCACTCGCGTATGTTGCTCGGAGTGGAGAAGAAAAAGTTAGGCGAGGCGCGCGATACGGGCTTCTGGCGCTCGCCGTGTTCGCAGGCATCTTTTTTGTATTTCGGGCCGAGCTCGCACAGGTTCAATTTGAGCCCGTTAGCCGTATTGCCTCCATTTCGATTTCTGACGGGACGGTCGCGAGCCGTCTCTTCGTCTGGCAGAATGTAGGTACAGAAGCACTTCAACGTCCGTGGCAGGGTTACGGTGCCGAGCATATCGCACATCTTTTTAATAAAATCTACGACCCAAGCAATATCGTGGAGCAGTGGTTTGACCGTTCGCATAATGCTTTCTTGGATTATTTCGTACAGTACGGAATATTCGGTCTTGGACTGTATCTGGCGCTCATCGGCGCATTTGCAGTTTCTGCTTGGCGACTATACCGTAACGAGGCGCCAAGCATTCTGAATTACGGATTCCTTTTTCTTCTTTTTATAACGACATATTCTGTTCAGAACTTTTTCGTCTTTGATACACCGCATTCACTCTGGCTCTTATATGCAATGTTCGCCTCACTGCTCGTATTACTGGACGATTCTGCTGAATCTGCACTTCAAATACGCACACCGCTGTTCGTTTCTGTTTCTGCGAGTGTCGTAATACTCCTAGCCGTCATTCCGACTATTGTGTTTCCTCTTTATTCAAATATTCTACTTACGAAAGGATATCTACTCCATCTCGTTGATGTAAAAAAAGCGAATGCATATTTTGAACGCGGACTCGCTGTCAACACATATGCAGACTTGGAATACGGGTATCAGGCATACGATATGTACACGGCGCATCAGGCTGTACAGCTTAAAGGCGACGACCTCGTTTCTGCATACCAGTATGCATTGTCATTGTTGACTGCGAATTTCAAGAAATATCCGTATGATGCGCGAACTGCCACCTATCTCGGGCACGTTATGGACACGGCCCCGCCGAAGATTAAAATTGATGACGCGTTTGATAGAGAAGTGCTCGCGCGGGCGATAGAACTCTCGCCTCTGCGCGCGCAGGCTTGGTATATGACGGCGAACATTTCGCTCCGAAAGGCAGATGTGCTTCCTGTGGGTTCAAAAGAAAGAGAATCGTACTATCGTGAGGCCGTTAGGGTTCTGGAAACATATTCAGAAAAAGAACCCACACTTCCTGTACCTAAATATATACTCGCGACTCTGTATTACGCACTCGGGGATAAAGTGACAGCGAAGAAGTGGGCAGATGAAGCGTTACCGCTATACACGGAAATTGATATCGCGGCCGCGAGACCGGCAGTTAAGTATTATATAGCGATAGGTGACTGGCGCAGTGCGGTGCGTTTCTTAGCGGACTTGGTTGAAGATAATCCGTCTGATTATGATGTATTATATGACTTAGCGAAGGTGACATATCTCGCGGGAGACCCGACCGTCGCACTCCGGATTGTGGAGAAACTTCGAAAAGAAAATCCGGCATTGCTCGAGACCGACCAGAATTTCCTTAATGCCATTACCGCCTATGAACAATCAAAAAAATAACAATTCGCGCCTGCCTGACAGTCGGCAGGATACTGAGAGGCGGATACTTCCGTTTTTTATTGAGTTCGTGAAGTTCACCACCGGCTTCGCCGTTATCGTGGCGGCCGCGCTCCTCATGCTGAACGTCGCCACCGCTACTATGTGATGCCCCATCAAGCTATCGAGTAAATTGATAATTTTGTGTGATTCTGATAGAGTAGTCACTGTACGAACCGAAGACCGTAGGCGTTTATAAGTCCTACGCAGGGAGACCTCTCGAATTCCTCGAGGTAAACCAGGTCGACTCTCCTTTATTTCGTTCGTGCAGAAAACATATGGCAATATCAAAAGATAAGAAGCGCGCGATAATCGCGAAGCTCACAGACGCTTTTAAAGAAGCGTCTTCAGTCGCGTTTGTCAGTTTTTCAAAGCTCACTGTGAAGGATGCGTCTAGAGTTCGTAAAGAGCTTGCAGACGCGGGTGTGCGCTACTACGTCGCCAAGAAGACACTACTTCTCATTGCTCTAAAGCAGCAAGGCTACGAAGGGCAAGCTCCTGACCTGCCGGGAGAAATTGCAGTCGCGTGGACTGCTACAGACACAGACACAACTGCACCAGCGCGTGGTGTGTATGACCTCGGTGAGAAACTGAAGGGCGCGATAGCGCTTGTCGGAGGAGTGTTTGAAGGTGTATTCGCGGACGCGACTAAGATGCTCGGCATCGCGACTATTCCGCCTATGCAAGTTCTTCGCGGAATGTTTGTAAATGTGCTCAACAGCCCGATACAGGGGTTGGTTATCGCGTTGAATGAAATTAGCAAAAAGAAATAAAATTATTTATGGATGAAAATAAAATTGTAGAAGCAGAAGTTCCAACCAAAAACGAAGTTGAGATGGAAGTACCGAGCAAGTTCAAAAAACTTGTTGAAGAAGTAGAAACAATGACCGTCATTGAGCTCTCCGAGCTCGTGAAGGTTTTGGAAAAGAAGTTCGGAGTGAGCGCCTCCGCAGTCGCTGTCGCTGGTCCTGCCTCGGCAGGAGCTGCTGAAGAGGAAGTGAAATCAACAGCCGATGTTGAACTAACCGAAGTCGGTGCTAGCAAGATTGCCGTTATCAAGGCGGTAAAGGAGGCTCTCGGTCTCGGTCTTAAGGAAGCGAAGGATCTCGTAGATGGAGCCCCATCTATGTTGAAACAAGGAATGAAGAAAGAAGATGCGGCCGAGCTCGCCAAGAAGCTCACGGACGCCGGTGCGAAAGTCACTTTGAAGTAATACGCTCACAGAAACCGCGTCCCGCCAGAGGTGGGACGCGGTTTTGCGTTTTATCGCCCGACACATTACACTACCGACATTATGGAACCCGCTTCGACTCGTCGTAATTCGTTTCAGCGAGGCGAGCCTCTCGCGAAAATCTTCGGCTCTCCAGCCCGTTTGAAAACAATCCGTTTTTTCGTATTCAACAAGAGTCAAACATTTACTCTCACCGAGATTGCACAGAAGACAAAACTCTCTAACGATGTAGCACACAGGGAACTCTCCGACCTTATTTCATCAGACCTTGTGCGGAAGAAGGGAACAGGTGTTCCTGTCCACTATCAGACGAACCATAATTTTGAACATCTGGACGCTCTGGACTTATTCATTCGCGATACGACCAATGTGCGACCGAAGAGCTTGATAACTTCTCTGCGCCGAGCGGGAGTACTACGATTAGTCGTTTTATCAGGATTCTTCATGGGAGTACTTGAATCGCAGATTGACCTGCTTGTTGTAGGGGACCGTCTTGAAGAAAAAGTTCTCGCTGCTGTCGTGCGTTCTCTAGAAGCCGAGTTGGGACGTGAGATTCGCTATGCTTCTTTCATAACGGAGGACTTCCGCTATCGTCTGGGCGTATACGACCGCCTTTTAAGGGATGTTTTTGACTATCCACACCGTCTTCTTGTGGATAAAATAGGGATTTAAAAATGATACACTTATAGGCAGATGCTCCGCATGTCCCGCATCGGGACGTCCGAAGGGACGCATGCGAGAGCAAATTAATCACATAAACAAAGCGTTATTCACTATGGTATTCACTACTTGGGCGGATGTGCTTAGCCAATCTTTTCAGAACTTGTTCTACGGTTTGGTCGCATTCATCCCGAATCTGGTTGTAGCAGTCGTTATATTTATCGTCGGCTGGCTCGTAGGAGTCGGTCTCGGTCGTGTTGTCAAGCAGGTAGTAGACGCTCTTCGTGTTGACAATGCTCTTCGGTCAACAGGCATCGAGCGACTGCTCTCTCGCTCCGGCTTTGAGCTCTCATCCGGCAAGTTCCTAGGCTTTCTCGTTGAATGGTTCTTCATTATCGTCTTCTTGAAAGCGTCTCTGGACGTACTCGGCCTGACGAAAGTGAATCTCTTCATTAGCGAGGTTGTTCTCGGATACCTCCCGCAAGTGATTGTCGCAGTTCTCATCCTGCTCGTCGCGGCAGTTGTCGCAGAGGCGGCAGAACGCGTTGTTGTTGGCTCGGCAAAAGCGGCATCTCTGCGCGCAGCCGGATTCATCGGCAAGGTGACACGATATTCAATCTGGATATTCGCGCTTCTCGCGGCACTCGCACAGCTAAATGTGGCTACGGCGTTTGTACAGACGCTCTTCACGGGCGTTGTCATCGCTGTGTCGCTCGCGATAGGACTCTCCTTCGGTCTCGGTGGTCAATCGTCAGCGGCTCGCTATCTGGACAAACTTCAATCAGAAATCAGGGATTAATGGAATATTCTCGAAAAACCGCCCCGCTCTCGCGGGGCGGTTTTCGTTTACAGGCATTTATCATCTCCTTAAGTATGACCGGTCGGTCAAAGATAAGAATATTTACAGATGACCCATTTTGCTCTGCGCACTACAGGCACTTGCGTATCTTCTACAGGGGGGTAAAATCGGGGCATTAGAAATTTACTTTGAATATGTTCGAAAAATCCACAGCAAAAAATAAAGATTCATTACCAAATTCAAGTAGCGAAAACACAGGCGAAGCTACATTGGCGATTCTCAAGTCACAAGCAGTGAATGTCGACGGGGTCTATTTTAAAGGAATAGCAAACAGAGAACGAAGGGATGGGAAGTTAGTTAATGGTTTGTCCGAAGTAAAGTACAACCCCCTTACGTGGAACGAAAATTCTGGAGTTATCATGTTCGCGGATAGTGAGGGAAAACAGTTTGCTACACCGAGCAATAACAGGGTCCGAGAAATGCTTTTTAAAGATCAGGCGTTCAAACGTGCTGAGGGGATGGGTGTATTAAACCTGAGCGATGTAGAAGGAACTTGGGGCGACAAAGAAAATGCAGAAAACAACTCGACTTTTCGAGGATGGAGAGAGATTGCTCTTCAGAATCGAGCTGTTCAGGAACGTGAGTCGGCAGCAATGCGAGCGGAACAAGATGCAGCAACAGCCGCGTCCACTAAGGAGTTAGCCGACAGGGGAGAAGCGCAGAAACTTGCGGCCGAAATGCAGACCAAATATGGCAGGGCTGATAAGCAGTAGCATTTGTTTAATAGTAAGTTTTATAAACTAAAATAGTAAAATAATGCAAATTTATGCCGATCTTGAAGTGGAAGAAGGGGAAAAGAGTGAGAAAAATAATGATGGGCCAACTCCAAAAGATCCAGAAACGGAACAGCACCAAGGAGATGAACCAGATTCAGAAGAAACGCAATTAGCGTAAAACCGTTTAAAGAGCAAATGATGGCATACAAGCTTGTTGACAGGGATTTGCGCCTACCCTATACTCCCTCTACGTGTCTACGAACCGAAAAACTTACTTTTTAGGAGCGGATAGGCCGTAAGGCCTCGGGTGCACAGAGCACACGAAAACCGCCCCTTGGGGCGGTTTTCGTTTCGGATGATGACACTGATTTTTGACATACGAATATGCATTGGTGAATCGCCCCTGAAAAGGCGATTCATGCCCGCGGCTTGCCGCGGGCGAATTGAAATTAAAGTGTGAATAAAAGAATGTGCTATGTAGGTCTCCGTACGAGAGACATAAGAGTACACGGTGGATGCCTTGGCCTAGGACGGCTATGAAGGACGCGACTAACCTGCGAAAAGCTTCGGGGAGGCGGTTTGTAGCCTTTGATCCGGAGATATCCGAATGGGGAAACCCTACAGTTTTGAACTGTAATCTACGAGGTAACTCTTGTATGATGCGAACCCTGGGAAGTGAAACATCTCAGTACCAGGAGGAAAAGAGAACAATAGGTGTTGCGTTCCGTCGGCGCGTATGTTCGTGCTGATGGAACGCAACACTCGTGATACCCTAAGTAGCGGCGAGCGAAAAGGGAAAAGCCCAAACCGTTTTCTTCGGAAAGCGGGGTTGTAAGATGCGAACGTCCAATTTATTGGAAAAGAGTTACAAAATGTCTATATAACAGAAGCTGCTGGGAAGCAGCGCCCCAGAGGGTAATGGCCCCGTATGTGAAATATATGACGACTCTTGTTTGTATTCTTGAGTAGCTCCAGACACGAATAGCTGGAGTGAATCTGCCGGAACTAACCGGTAAGGCTAAATACGTCCTATGACCGATAGTGAACCAGTACCGTGAGGGAAAGGTGAAAAGAACCCCGAGAGGGGAGTGAAATAGACCTGAAACCGTGTACTTACAAGGGGTCGGAGCGGAATTTATTCCGTGACGGCATGCCTATTGAAGAATGAGCCGGCGAGTGTATATATCTTGCGTAGCTAAGCCCTTCCGGGGCGGAGCTTAAGGGAAACCGAGCGTGAATAGCGCATTAGTAGGATATATACGACCCGAAGCCAGATGAGCTTGCCATGAGCAGGGTGAAGTTTGTCGAAAGACAGATGGAGGCCCGAACCCGTAGGTCGTACAACGCCTTGGGATGACTTGTGGTAAGGAGTGAAAAGCTAATCGAATCTGGGAATAGCTGGTTCTCTCCGAAACAGCTTTTGGGCTGGCGTTGCCATAACGTGCGTGTGGGGGTAGAGCACTGGAAGGGACCAACAGGGAGAAATCTCGTGGTTCCTATCAAACTCCGAATACCATACGCTCCGGGCAGCAGTTAGAAGGTGGGGGCGAAGCTCCATCGATCGAGAGGGGAAGAGCCCTGATCGCCAATTAAGGCCCCAAAATCGACGCTCAGTACATCACAAGGAAGTGAGGACTCATTGACAGTGAGGATGTTGGCTTAGAAGCAGCCATCATTTAAAGAAAGCGTAACAGCTCACTCATCGAGAGTCCTTGCGCCGAAGATGATCGGGGTTAAGCGTCGTGCCGAAATTGCGGGTGTGCGATTTTTTAGAAAGTCGTACGCGGTAGGAGAGCGTTGTGTTCGCACTGAAGCTTAAGGGGTAACCCAAGGTGGAGCGTACACAAGTGAGAATGCCGGTACAAGTAACCACAATGCGGGTGAGAACCCCGCACGTCGAAAGACCAAGGTTTCCTCAGCTATGGTGATCAACTGAGGGTTAGTCGGGCCTAAGGGGATGGCGAGAGCCGCACCCGATGGACACACGGTTAATATTCCGTGACCGTTTATAAAGGCAATGGAGTGACGAACTGCTGTATGTGTTGCCCATTATTGGATTTGGGTCTGCGCAGTGAGGGCGTGTATTAGGTAAATCCGGTACACATTACCCCAAGCTGTGACGCAATTTCCTTCTACGGAGGGAGAGAGAGTGCAAAGCGCGGTTTCAAGAAAATCTTCTACGCATCAACTTTATAGACGACCGTACCGCAAACCGACACAGGTGGTCAGCTCGAGTAGAGTAAGACGAACGAGTAAGATGTCCTCAAGGAACTCGGCAAACAAGCGGCCGTAAGTTAGCGATAAGGCCTGCCCCTTTCTCGCAAGAGAGAGGGGCCGCAGTGAAAGTTTTCCTGGCAACTGTTTACCAAAAACACAGCTCCCTGCAAACTCGTAAGAGGAAGTATAGGGGGTGACACCTGACCAATGCCGGAAGGTCAACCATGGTGGGTACACATACTTCGGTGTGTGTGCTGGACTATGTAAGCCCCGGTGAATGTCGGCGATAACTATAATCGTCCTAAGGTAGCGTAATTCCTTGTCGGGTAAGTTCCGACGTGCACGAATGGTGTAATGACTGGGAAACTGTCTCGAGGACTCGCTCGGTGAAAATGCACTTCCGGTGAAGATGCCGGATACCTGTAGTTAGACGAAAAGACCCCAGGAGCTTTACTACAGCTTCGTATTGGCGTTACGTGCTGCATGCGTAGTATAGAGGTCAGACTTTGAAGCATCGGTTTCGGCTGGTGTGGAGTCAACAATGAAATAGCCTTCTTGCTGTGTGTAACGTCTAACCCCGTTGGGATCCAACGGGGGACCGTGCGTGGCGGGTAGTTTTGGTGGGGCGCTATCCTCCTAAAAAGTAACGGAGGAGTCTATTAAGGTTCTCTAGGCGCGAATGGAAACCGTGCCGATAGTGTAATGGCATAAGAGAGCTTAACTGCAAGGGGTACATCCCAAGCAGATGCGAAAGCAGAGCATAGTGAACCGATGGTACGCCTTAGATGCGGCCAGAGATTAACGGATATAAGTTACCCTGGGGATAACAGGCTAGTTCCGCCCAAGCGTCCTTAGCGACGGCGGAGTTCGGCACCTTAACGAATCGGGGTGCCATGCGAGTAATCGCATGAGTCTGGCTGGTACGGTTGGCTCTCGCGCCAACCGCCAGTGTGCAAAATATGGCTTATAACGGTGAAATCCATTGTAAAATGGACAATACCGTGGGAAGTCTAACGCAATTACAGCGATCAATAATTATCGGAACCATTCTTGGTGACGGATATTTACGGATCATTTCAGGAAAGAAAAATGCACTTCTCGAAATCAATCACTCTTTCTCACAGAAAGACTATGTTGATTGGAAATACAAAATGTTAGAAACATTATGTAAGAGTGCGCCAAAGGCTCGCAAAAGTAACGGGACGCGAATAGCGTATCGCTTTACGACGAGACAACATCCTGAAATGACAAAGCTCTATACACGCTTCTATGGAGAAGGTAAAAAGAGTATTCCAAAGTATTTAGCACTGAATCCGATAATGCTGGCTGTATGGTTCATGGATGATGGAAGTCGGTGTCGAGCATCTGACGTGTATCTCAATACACAACAGTTTACTCGTACAGATCAAGAGAAGTTGAGAGCGATGCTTTCTTCTCTCGGTATCGAGAGTAGTCTGAATAAAGATAAAGAATATTCAAGAATTCGAATCAAAAAATCTTCAATATCGAATTTCTTTCAGATAATTTCTCCGTACGTGGTTCCATCAATGACATACAAGATTGGGTTATGACCCCGTAGAGACTTGTTCTTAACTGAACAGAGCCGCCAATTGGCGGCTAACACGCCATCTCCTTTTGTGTGATCGAAAGGATGAAGATATAGTCCGATCCTTCCAGTAATGGAAGAGTAATTTCGACAGCGATGTCGGCTCACCATAGCGCGGGGGTGGAGAAGCTCCCAAGCGTTTGGCTGTTCGCCAATTAAAATGGTACGCGAGCTGGGTTCAAACCGTGCAGAACGTCATAGCAAGGCCTCGCCTTGCTATGGTAGATTGCACGGTTTGAACCCACGAGGAATTGTTAGGTGCGTGGAGACGCACTGTGCGAAGACATACTTACGGCGGTCGCGCGCAGGAATGCACGCGAAGAAATCAACTTATATCGGTGAAATCCAATCGCGTTGTGTACGCGAGGACAACACCGAGGGAAGAGTGGAGTCAGTGTTCGCTTGGCCGAGATTATTCGGCATAAGTGTTCGCTTCGCTCCCTTACCCCTAGAGACTGAATGTTGATCAGCGAGAACCGCTGAAGTTACAGTCCGATCCTCCGAGTAATCGGAGTAAACGTAGATGCGTGAGACAGGTTGGTCTCCTATCTACTACAGGCGTTGATTCTTGAGGAGGGTCGTCCCTAGTACGAGAGGACCGGGATGAACTGACCTCTGGTCTACCAGCTGTCCTGCCAAGGGCACCGCTGGGTAGCTATGTCGGGTTGCGATAACCGCTGAAAGCATATAAGCGGGAAACGTGCTCCAAGATTAGGAATCGTTATGAGACTCGTGAGAGATTATCACGTTGATAGGCTCTAGGTGGAAGTGCCGTAAGGCATGGAGCCGAGGAGTACTAATATGTCCAGTCTCTCGTGCGGAACTCTGTATAGCACTTCATTTTGTTTTCACTTTGTTTTAAATACCAATGCACGTGCCCTGCGTAGCTTCAGCGAAGCAGGGTATTCGTATACCGACACCGTGCCCTTCGTAGCTTTATGCGAAGTAGGGCTTCGAGTGTTCGGTTCTGGTGGTTTGGCGGGAGGGTCATACCCGTTCTCATTCCGAACACGGCAGTCAAGCCTCCTAGCGGCGATGGTACTCATCGTTTCAGATGGGGAGAGTAGCTAACCGCCAGAACCGAGCATTTGAAGCAAATGCCACGCAGGCATCCTGCGCGGCGTTTTGTTATACTATCGGCATGAGTTGGGCCGCACGGAGGAGGTTTATTATTCTGCTGATTGTCGGCGCGGTTTTTGTTGCGTTTCTGACGACGGTAGGTATTGCGACTTTTTATAAAGCGCCGTCGTGTTCTGACGGTAAACAGAATCAGAACGAAACCGGCGTAGATTGCGGGGGAGCGTGCCAATACCTATGTATTGAACAGCAATATCCGCCGACAGTATTATTTACAAAAGCGATTAAAAACGGCGAAGGGCGCGTTGACGTAATTGCAAAAGTAGAAAATAAAAACGCAGATGCGGCCGCAAAAAACGTTCGGTATAAAATTACACTCTACGGCTCCGACCAGTCTCTTATTCAGGAAATGACCGGAATTCTTGACTTGCCACCAAGTGCGAGCGTTCCTGTATTCGTACCAAACATACCGTCTGGTAAACAGACCATAGTAAACGCCTTTCTTGATATAAATCAGTCTTCACTGCAATGGTTTTCTATGTCGTCTAATACCAGCATTGTGCCGACTGTCTCTAATGTAAAACAAATTGGAACAACATCGGCACCGCGCATTGAAGCTATTCTCACGAATACAAGCGTTTCTACTCTCACTAACGTGAAGGCGATTGTTCTGGTGCGTAACGATAAAGGAGACGTTATTGCCACATCATCCACAATTATTCCTACGATACCGGCACAAGGCAGGGCGACCGCCACGTTTACTTGGAATAGTGAGTTTCCAGAAGTACCTGCTTCTATAGAAGTTGTGCCGATTGTTCCACTTCTCTAATAATGTTTTCCTTATTGCCGTTGCGTCCGCGTTTATTCATTGATTGGACACTGCTTCTTCCTGCACTTACCATCTCACTTTTGGGTATTCTAACCATAAGCACATTCGGAGAGGGTGCGTCGTTCGCTCCGCGTCAGATGCTCTGGCTCGCGATTTCATTATGTGTGTATCTTGGAATGTCAAAATTAGACATGAGTTTTATTCGCCGTACTCCAGTGGTGATGGCGATGTATGCACTCGCACTCGCACTTCTCGCGTCCCTTCTTTTATTTGCCGACCCCGTTCAGGGCGCACGTGCGTGGTTCTCGTTCGGACCAATATCTTTTCAACCGGCGGATTTCGCCAAGCTCACTCTCATCGCACTTCTCGCGAAGTATCTGTCGCGACGACATGTAGAGATAGGAGATTTTCGCCACATCATTGTTTCAGGTATATATTCACTCGCTCTTATCCTTCTTATTCTAGTAGAACCGGACATGGGGAATGCAATTATACTCGGCACTATCTGGCTCGGTATGATGCTTGTCTCCGGTATTTCAAAAAAGCATCTCATCATACTTGGGCTTATCGGTCTCGTGGTGGCATCTCTCCTATGGTTTGAAGGTCTAAAGCCGTATCAGCGTACACGGATTATTTCTTTCGTTAATCCGGCAGCCGATATTCAAGGCTCCGGTTATAATGCGTATCAGGCCAAGATTGCGGTAGGTTCAGGAGAATTGTTCGGCAAAGGTATCGGCTACGGTACTCAATCCAAACTGCGTTTCCTGCCAGAGTATCAGACCGATTTCATTTTCGCTGCGTTCGCGGAGGAGTGGGGTTTCATAGGTGTTGCACTACTGCTATCCATGTACGCACTTCTTTTCGCAAGACTCGCGCAGATCGCTAGAGAGTCGGCAACTAACTTTGACGCCTTCTTTACGCTCGGCGTGCTCATTCTCTTTGCATCACATGTTGCGATACATGCAGGAATCAATATCGGTCTTCTTCCCGTAACGGGAACCACGATACCTTTTATGAGTTCTGGAGGATCGCATCTCGTACTTGAATTTGCCGCACTCGGTATCGTCACCTCGCTTGCGCGCCACGGCAGAGCGACCGTACGCGATATAAGTGCGAACGAATACTTTGGCGGTTAACCGTACAGATTCACAGTTTTCTTAACCATTTGCTCCAGAGAGAACCCGCTCATATTTTTAGCATCAAGAATCTCACCAACGCCACCAATACGATTAGCGAGGATGGGAATACCCGCAAGCTTTGCCTCTAGAAGTACATATGGAAGACCTTCTTTTATGGAAGGTAGTGCGAATACGTCAAAACCCTTTAGAACATCTCTTGCGGGAATGAATCCAAATAACTTCACGCGGTCCCCAAGACTATATTTTCTTATTTTATCTTCTAGGTTTTGTTTCTTTTCACCCTCGCCAACTATTGCCACATACATGTCGTGATTATTTTTTGCCTCTTCAATAAGCGCTATCTGGTTTTTATTTTTATTCAGCTCGCCGATAGTGCCAGTGATAGTTACGCTATCTGGGAAAGCGTTGCGAATTTCTTCTCCTGAACCGAATTGCATGTCTAGGTCAATACCGTTGTAGACTCTGACAGTTTTTTGGCCGACAAAAGGCATTCGACTGGCGACACGCAGGTCATAATCGGAGATGCAAATGGTCGTGTGAGCCAAAAGCACTGTTGCCCATGAAGCAAACCAAATCGCGCTTCGCGCGGATATGTTTCTCTGTTCCCAAAACGGCCAGCCATGCGCCGTAAAAACTATTCTTTTAACGCCCGCGCATCGCGCCGCCAGCGCCCCGATACCTCCGGCTTTAGAACTGTTTAGATGTACGATGTCCGGTTTTTCCGAGCGAAACAGTCGTAGCAATTCAAAAAAGCTTTTTATATCTGCAGTTATTGAGACGTCTCGTTGCAGAGCCCGGATTGGAAAAGTAGCGATGCCAACTCCATGCAGTTTTTTTGCGAGTAGTCCTTCCTGCCCGAACGCTACACCTACTTCAAACTCATCTTTTGGCAATGCCATAGCGAGGTCGTAGACATACCGCTGGGCGCCGCCCCAGTTACTTTTTGTTATTACAAATAAGATTTTTTTCATACATGCAACTGTACAATACATTTTCACGTTATAGTATCCATACGTATGGCATTCGACCGGCGTGAGACAGCAATTCTTATTATAGGAGATTTCTTCATATTGGTAGCGTCTCTTTGGGTCGCGCTTCTTCTCCGTAACCTTGCTCTACCTCCTCTCGGTTACTTTGAGGCGAATCTTATCCCGTTCCTCCCGATGTTCTTTGTATCACTCATTGTCTTCTATATCGCAGGTTTATATGAGAAACAAACCAGACCTATTAGGAGTGTGATGGGTGTACGTATTTTCGGAGCGCAGGTCGCTACTGTTATGATTGCCTCCGTACTTTTCTTTATACTACCTCTCTCTATAGCCCCGAAGACGATTCTGGTGCTGTATCTGATAGTCTCGGTAGTCGCCGAGAGTGCGTGGCGTTTTTATCGTATGAACAGTGAGATCGCAGAAGGCAGTCGTACACCGGCAATATTAGTCGGCCACGGTCATGCGGTCAATGAGCTTTACGACGAAGTGAGCGGGAACAACCGGTATCTTATTCGGTTTATTAAGCGCGTAGAAACGAACGATTCGCCGGCAGAAGTCGTATTGGTGAACGGTAAGAATACCGTCATGAGTTTTACATCTTTGTATGAAGAGATTTTTGACCGTGTACCTCTAGAACATTTAGATTCTAAACAACTCCTGCAATCTATGTCTAAGTATCGTGTGTTGTACGACATCAGCAAACGCATTTTTGACATCGCTCTAGCCACTATGTTATCTATTATTGCGATTCCGTTTATAACAGTTGCGGCCGCCGTTCTTTCAATAGAAAGTGGCGCGCCTTTTATTCACCCTGAACGTATTGGGAAAAATGGTCGCATAATCAAACTCCATAAACTCCGTACGATGCTTTTTAATGATAACGGCGACCCGGAACTGCAGAAAAAAAATCGCGTAACATCATTTGGCCGCGCACTTCGTAAATCGCGCATTGATGAATTACCACAACTCTGGAACGTATTAGCCGGCGACCTGTCTTTCATCGGTCCGCGACCTGAATTTCCAAAAATCGCCGAAGTGTATGAACGTGAGATACCACAGTACGTGATGCGTCATCTGATAACTCCTGGCCTCTCAGGCTGGGCGCAAATTCACGACTATGATGCGCCGCGCGGACCGGCCGATGTCGTCCGGACGCGGCGCAAAGTCTCGTATGACCTGTACTATCTGAAGCACAGGTCGTTCGGGCTGGACCTCGCCATTGCCATCAAAACGCTCCGCACATTATTCGCTTTTTCTGGAACATGATACAAAACAAAAAAAAGAAGGTAGTCGTTACTGGCGGCGCAGGATTCATAGGCTCGCATCTCGCCACCGCATTACTGGCGGGAGGGTATGTCGTAGCGGTAGTCGATAACTTATCGGGCGGAAAGAAAGAGAAAATCCCGAAAGGGGCGGAATTCTTTGAGCAAGATGTGAACGATACCGCAGCACTTACTAAGGTGATGGCTGGCGCGGAATTCGTCTTCCATCTCGCTGCGCTGCCGCGCGTGCAGTTTTCTATAGAGCACCCGATAGAAACCAATAGGGCGAATGTTGACGGCACAGTCTCGGTGCTGAAGGCCTCACAGGACGCTAGTGTCAAGCGCGTGATCTACTCGGCCTCAAGCTCGGCGTATGGCGACCAAGTAGTCATGCCGCTTACTGAAGATATGCCGGCAAACCCAAAAAGCCCGTACGGCCTCCATAAATATATCGGCGAGTTGTATTGTCGCGTCTTCAGTGAAGTGTATGGTCTTCCGACGGTTTCGCTGCGTTATTTTAATGTGTACGGTCCTGGCGCGGACCCTGAGGGCGCATATGCGCTGGTCATCGCGAAATTCTTGAAACAGCGTGCACTCGGCGGACCAATGACCATCACCGGAGATGGAAAACAAACGCGAGATTTCACCCACGTGCGCGATGTGGTGCGGGCGAATATATTGGCGGCGCAGTCGGAACAGGTAGGAAAGGGAGAAGTCATAAATATCGGTGCAGGACAGAATGCGTCAGTCGTGCGCATTGCAGAACTTATCGGGGGGGCGGTTGAACATATCGCGCCGCGCCTTGAGCCGCACGACACGCTCGCGGATAACTCTCTCGCACAAAAATTGCTCGGATGGGAGCCCACCGTTTCATTAGAGGAAGGAATTGCGGAGCTGAAGCGCGAATGGAACATCGTATGATTATTGACGGCCGCGCGCTTGCCGAACAAAAGAATTCGTCTATACTCTCTGAATGACTCGGTTTAGAGTGTCTGCTGTTGTTGCCCTGCTTATAGGGCTTTTACTTGCCTATTTCGTTTGGTCTACTCAAGCGAATCCAGATAGCAAATATCGTTTCAAGCTAGGGTTAGACCTAGCCGGAGGCACAGAACTCGTCTATAAGGCCGATATGAGCCAGATACCGTCTGGTGAGCGCTCTGATGCTTTATCGGCGCTTCATGGCGTCATTGAGCGCAGAGTGAACCTTTTCGGCGTTGCGGAGCCATTAGTCCAGACGGAAAGAGCGAACACTCTTTATGGAATTACCGATGATCGTCTAATTGTTGAACTCCCGGGCGTAACCGATATTAAAGCGGCAGTGAAGGCTCTTGGTGAGACACCCACACTCGACTTCAGGCTTCCAGAGATAGGGATTGTCGGCACGACCACTCAAATCATTGGGTTCGTCTCAACCGGTCTTACTGGACGCTATGTATCAAGTGCGACGCTCGGGTTCGGCTCTGGGGCGACATCTGGTCTTACAGCGCCCGAAGTAATTCTCAATTTTAACAGTGAGGGCGCGCAGCTCTTTGAAAAAATTACGAGAGAGAATATAGGCAAACAGCTAGCGATATTCTTAGATGGTCAGCCGATTTCAGCACCGGTTATCCAAGAAGTAATCTCAGGCGGTCAAGCGACTATCACTGGACAATTCACTTCGCTTGAGGCGCGCGATCTTGTTCGTAATCTTAATTTCGGCGCGCTCCCGGTGCCCATTGAACTAGAAAGCAGTTCGGCAGTCGGTCCCACTCTCGGAGTCGAGGCTATTAGCGCTGGCGTCGTCGCCGGTATCATAGGTTTCGCCATCGTCGCGTTCTTTATGATTGCGTGGTATCGTCTCCCCGGCCTTGTTGCGGTTATCGCTCTTACCGAATATCTCGTTCTTATGCTCGCAGTTATAAAGGTTATTCCGGTTACGCTCACAGCCTCTGGTATCGCAGCTCTCATTATCACACTTGGTATGGCCGTGGACGCGAACGTTCTTATATCTGAACGCATGAAAGAAGAATTGCGTGCTGGTAAGAATCCTCGTGAGGCGGTACATATTGGTTTCGCGCGCGCATGGACGGCGATCAGAGATGGCCATCTCACGATGATCATCTCAGGTGCTATTCTCTTCTGGCTTGGGACGAGTATCATACAGGGTTTCGCATTCGTCTTTGTGCTCGGCATACTCGCGTCCTTCATCTCTGCCGTAACGCTCTCTCGCGTCTTTCTACTCGCGATTGTTCCCGAAGAGGAACGTGGCGCGTTGAAATTCCTGCTCGGTTCAGGATTTCGTAAAAATTAATTATGTTTATCATAGCTCATCGCAAATTCTTCTTCTGGCTTACTGGTCTCATTTTGGCGGCGGCTATCGGTGCGATTATGTTCTTCGGCTTGCCGCTCGGCATTGATTTTACCGGTGGTTCTATGATGAAGGTTGATTATCCTGGCGGACGCCCGGCGATTGAAGATATCCAAAAACAAGTCGCCATTGTTCCCAATATAGGGAATGTCTCGGTCCGCGCGTTTGGTGAAAACGCAATTTCTATCCGTACACGCGCCATGACGTTGGAAGAATATAATGTAATGCTCGGCGCCGTGTCATCTCTAGGAGAGACGGTTGAACTCTCTTACACTTCAGTAGGCTCGGCGCTCGGGAGCCAATTCGCCAATAAAGCGCTCTGGGCTATTTTTGCTGTGGCTCTCGCCATAGTGTTTTACATTGCTATCGCATTCCGCAGAGTATCGCGACCGGTGCCTTCGTGGGGATACGGGCTTGTAGTTGTTGCAATGCTCGCCATAGACATTATCGTTCCTGTCGGGTTCTATGCGGCGTACGCACACTTCACAGGAGCAGAGGTGGACTCTCTTTTTATCGTCGCTCTGCTCGCACTTATCGGATACGTCGTAAACGATATTATTGTCGTCTTTGACCGCATACGCGAACACCTTGTTAAAAACGAAAAGACAGGGTTCAAAGAGTCATTTGAAGACACGATAGGAAAATCGATTGATGAGGTAATGGCGCGTTCCATCAACACCTCTCTCACCACGTCGCTCGTACTGCTCGCCCTTATATTCTTCGGCGCCGAGGCGACTCGCAATTTCGCACTCGTGATTCTTGTCGGCGTTATCGTTGGCACATTCTCCTCTATTTGTCGCTCCGCCCCGCTCCTTATCCCACTCGCGAATTGGTTTAAGAAATAAAACATCTAACTATAGAAATAGTTTGTATCTGTACTAAAAATACTAAGCAAGGGTGACGGCTCACTCCACTATAGCGCTTTGTTCGTCTCGCGCAACTTGTACTCGTTTATTTTTGTGCTGCCTTAGCGATAAGCCAAGAAGAAGATTGCACCTTCCCGCCAGCGCCCACGTTGTAGAGCATTTTTATACCGAGCTCTTTGCAGAGTTCAACCTCGGGAATAGGGTCGCCGTCGGGGTGCCGGTCACCACCGTTCGCGAAAATGTCGGGCTTAACCGAGCGCAGAGCGCGACACACGCTCCTGTCGGGGTCGCCCGGCGCGTGATCGGTTAGGAAGACGCGGTCAACGCCCTTAATCGCGCCAACAATCTCCTCGCGCTCTACGCCAGGCATAAAAGGTTTGCCCTTTTTATCGGCGAGCCAGTTGTCGTTATTCAGAATCACGACGAGCTCGTCCCCCAGCTTCTTCGCTTCTTGGAACATCCTGATGTGCCCGATGTGAAGCGGGTCAAACCCGCCCGATACCGCTACGACAATCGGCTTTTTCATGGCACTAGTATATCAGCTTGACGCCCCTAGGGCAGTCATATAGTATGACCATACTGCCACTCGGTTCATGAGTAGGTAGGGGAAGTCTAGAAAATGAACTCGAAGGGGTTCATTGTGCGTTCTAGCGCTGTTATTTGACAACCCACATACGTGCTAAATGTGAAATGAAAAGCCCCCGCCAACATCTGCGAAGTTGTTGCGGGGGAGTGTGAATTCTTTTGTTCCGCCTATTCTTAATGAGAGTTTGATCCTAGCTCAGGGTGAATGCTGGCGGCGTGGATAAGTCATGCAAGTAGAACGCCCCGCAAGGGGAGTTGCGAACGAGGTAGTAACACGTAGGTAGATCCCCCGAAGTCGGGCATAGCCAGTCGAAAGACTGGGTAATTCCCGATAGCGTGGAGACACTAAAGGAGCAATCCGCTTCGGGAGTCGCCTGCGTAGTATCAGCTAGTTGGTAGGGTAACGGCCTACCAAGGCTACGACGCTTAGGGGAGCTGAGAGGCTGACCCCCACCGATGGAACTGCGACACGGTCCATACTCCTACGGGAGGCTGCAGACGAGAATATTCCGCAATGGACGAAAGTCTGACGGAGCGACGCCGCGTGATCGATGAAGTGCTTCGGTACGTAAAGATCTTTTATCGGGGACGAAATTATTGACGGTACCCGATGAATAAGGGGCTCCTAACTCTGTGCCAGCAGGAGCGGTAATACAGAGGCCCCAAGCATTACCCGGAATCACTGGGCGTAAAGGGTGTCTAGGCGGCCATATTAGTCTCTCGTTAAATCCGTGGGCTCAACCTGCGGTCTGCGAGGGAAACGGTATGGCTCGAGGGCGTAAGAGGTGCATGGAACTCATGGTGGAGGGGTGAAATCCGTTGATATCATGGGGAACACCAAAGGCGAAGGCAGTGCACTGGTACGTTCCTGACGCTCAAACACGAAAGCCAGGGTAGCGAACGGGATTAGATACCCCGGTAGTCCTGGCCCTCAACGTTGCTCGCTCGTTTTATGGAGTATCGACCCTCTATGAGACTAAGCTAACGCGGTAAGCGAGCCGCCTGGGTAGTACGATCGCAAGATTAAAACTCAAAGGAATAGACGGGGACTCGCACAAGCGGTGGATTATGCGGCTCAATTCGTCGACAAACGAAGAACCTTACCAAGGTTAGAAATCCAGCTGCATCCGACCTGAAAGGGACGGAGCCTTAGAGGGTGCTGGACAGGTGATGCATGGTCGTCGTCAGTTCGTGGTTTGAACTGTTCCCTTCAGTGGGGTAACGAACGCAACCCCCGTTGTCTGTTGCCTATATGGCCAGGCGAGACTGCTCCCTCACGGGAGAGGAAGGTGGGGATGACGCCAGATCAGCATGTCCCTCTGATACCTTGGGCTGCACGCATAATACAATGGGCGGTACAACGGGTTGCAATGCCGTAAGGCGGAGCTAATCCTTATAAAACCGCCCCCAGTACGGATTGAGGTCTGCAATCGACCTCATGAAGCCGGAATCGCTAGTAATCCCGGGTCAGCCAAACCGGGGTGAATACGTTCTCGAGTCTTGTACTCACCGCCCGTCAAGTCAAGGGAGTTGGGGGTGCCCGAAGGACTGCCTCGCGCAGTACTACGGCAAATTCAATGACAAGGACTAAGTCGTAACAAGGCACGGGTAGCGGAAGCTGTTCGTGGAACATATCCAAAATGGAACCGATGTTGCCCGAAAGGCGCATCAAGTCGATGCAATTCGCAAGAATTGCAGGAAATAGTGCTGTATCCGTAAATACGCACTCGTTAAATGCCGGCCTGTCCTGAGGATGCGCAAGCGCCGAAGGAGGGAACGTAATCCGGTGGTTGCTTGAAGGCCACACGTGAGCCTTCAAGTGAGACAGAATAGGCGGAACAAAAGAGCGCACACACATCTTTCTTTTCATTCACACGAAATTGAATTCAAAGGGGATAACAATTTACGTTATGCTACAGCATGGTAATCTTTACCTATGGTACGAGACATTATTTATGGAGTCCTCGGGTTCGTTATTTTTTGCATCGTAGGAGTATTCGTTGGTTCCCTAATATATCCAAGCGACACACACGAAACAGCGGTGGCTGCCTTTAAAGTGGTTGGCATTGTTGGGGTCGTTGGCGCTTTTCTAGCTGTCCTATTTGCTCGATGGATGGCTACTCGCGGGGAACAAAAACTCGAGAATCTTCAAAGTAGACCGCAAATAGTCTGGGGTATCTCCGGTGCAATATTTGGAGGGTTGCTTATAATGAATATTTTAGAAGTACTGAACCCAACACATGCCGACCCGTATGGGATATTCCTCGTCATTATTCCAATCGGTATTTTCTTCTGCGGATGGATAACTCTTAAAATTGCCCGCCGATTCAATTTTCCATATTCAGGTGTGCTATCAATAACAGCTCCGTTCTCGGAGAAACGAAGTATCAGTTACTGGACCGTATTCGTAATCTCTTTCTGCGCTACAGTGTGGGCATTTTTTCTTTGGTGGAAGTAAAGGCCCTTTTTTGGTACTATCCATATGTTCCAACTGCGAGCGTAGCTCAGTTGGTAGAGCATCCGCCTGATACGCGGCAGGTCGAAGGTTCGACTCCTTCCGCTCGCACAGAGACTTGTACCCACGACGCGCGACGGCTGAGCTGTCGCTGTTATATACTATAGCTATGCGACGAGATTTTATAATTATCATTTTTATTGCAGTTACAGCTATCGCCATTGGCATATATTTATTTTATTCTGGCGAATACTCTCCAACATCTGTGGCGAATCAGCCGTCAGCCGTTGTTGTGCCGTTTATAGCGCTTGCAGAAGGTTCAAGATCAAAGGTTGAATCACGTGTGAATTATCTCATTGAGACGCAGGAAGAACTTGTCAAATTGTGGAAGTTTCTAGAAGAGCCGCCGCCCGTTCCAACGGTAGATTTCAATATAAAGATTGTGGCGGCCGTCTTCGCCGGTGAGGTACCAACTTCCGGTTACGATATTGCCGTAGTTGAGGTGCAGGATGCTGATAATAGAATCGTCAAAATAGAACTCACGAAGCCGGACGAAAGCTGTGTGCTCGCGCAGTCAGTGACCGCACCGTATCAGGTCATAGAACTACCGAAAACTTCCCTACCTTTCACTCACGCCGACACGTGGACGACAAAATCCTGTCCATAGGCTACGATTTGCGTAATGGACGCATCAAGTCATTTCCGCGGTAAACGAATAACCGTGATGGGCCTCGGCCTTCTTGGCCGTGGTGTTGGCGATACGTGCTACCTCGCCGAATGTGGTGCCGAGCTTATCATTACTGACCTGAAGTCACGCGAAGAGCTCGCCGAGTCGGTGGCGCAACTGCAAGGATTTAAAAACATTCAATTCGTACTCGGCGAGCACCGCCTTGGAGATTTTAAGGACAGAGATTTTATCTTAAAGGCGGCTGGCGTTCCGCTGGACTCCATTTATATCGCCGAAGCGAAGAAAAATAATATACCGGTTCGTATGAGTGCCGACCTCTTCGCAGAGATTTCTTGTATTCCAGTTATTGGAGTAACCGGCACGCGAGGAAAGTCAACTGTGACGCATATGGTATATGAGATTCTAAAATTAGCAGGCGACGCTTCGTCGCACCCGAAGGGGTGTCAGAAGGTGGTGCTTGGCGGGAATGTGCGCGGTGTCTCAAATCTTGAATTATTAAAAATAGTGACTTCTGAACACATCGCAGTTCTTGAGTTAGACTCGTGGCAGTTGCAGGGTTGGGGCGAGGCAAAAATGAGTCCGCATATTTCGGTATTTACAACTTTTTATCCTGACCATCTTAACTATTACCATAATGACCTTGATGTGTATTTAGCCGACAAAGCAAATATTTTCCTGTATCAAAAACCTGAAGATATTCTCGTGCTCGGCGAGCAGGTGGCATCGCTCGCCACAGAAAAGTACGGTGGCATAGTCCGATCTCGCATCATCGTCGCTGGCGAAGCCGACTTGCCGGTAGACTGGCGACTCAAGATTCCCGGGGCGCACAATCGATACGATGCGGCGCTCGCGCTCGCTGTCGCGCGTACCTGTGGCATCGCCGATGATGTGAGCCGTCGCGCGCTCGAATCATTCGCGGGCGTGCCTGGCCGGCTTGAACTCATTCGAGAAGTAAACGGTGTGAAGATATATAACGATACAACCTCAACAACTCCAGAGGCAACACTAGCAGCCATTTCTGCCATTACCAACATGTCGGGACGTAGTACGTCCCGACATAATGAATCTCAATTTCGTCAACCTATAATTTTGATTATGGGCGGGACAGATAAGGGACTTGATATGAACACGCTCCTCATGAGGCTCGCAAATGTAAAACAGGTTATCTTGCTTGCTGGTACCGGCACCAGTCGCGTGCTTGAATTTATTCCGAATGCGTCGGTATTTGATGATTTGAGTAAGGCAGTACAGGAAGCATTTGCAGTCGCAGAGTCCGGCGACACGATTCTCTTCTCTCCCGCCTTCACCTCGTTTGGTATGTTTAAAAACGAGTACGACCGTGGTGATCAGTTTGATGCACTGGTAAAAAAGTTATGAAAAAAGTACATTTTATCGGGATAGGCGGGATTGGAATGAGCGCTCTCGCACAATATTTTAAAGATCAAGGATGTGATATTTCTGGCTCGGATCGTGACGTAAGTCCGGTAACAGAGTTGCTTGAAAAAAAAGGAATTCAGATTGTGATAGGCCAGAAAGCAGAAAACGTGCCGGTGGATGCAGAGATAGTTGTGTACAGCGACGCGGTGCCGGAAGATAATCCAGAACGCGCTCGCGCACAGGAACTCGGTATTTCACAACGCTCCTATTTTGCGATGCTTGGAGAGGTGTCGGCAGGAAAAAAAACAGTCGCGGTCGCGGGGACACACGGGAAGACGACAACGACCGGCATGCTCGCTAAGATTTTACACGACGCGGGAGAATCACCGACTGCAGTAGTGGGCTCTATTGTGAAAGATTTTGGTTCAAATTATTTGGCGGGAACTTCAGATATTTTTGTTGTAGAGGCGTGCGAATATAAAGATCATCTTTTGGAACTTTCTCCGCAGGTTTTGGTCATTACGAATTTGGAGTTGGACCATACTGATTTTTTCCCTTCACTTTCCGCACTGCAGGAAACATTCAGAAAAGCAATAGAGTGCGTACCAGAAAATGGAGTTATCGTAACAGACACATCTAATTCGAACATCGCACCGTTTCTTGTTGGTGCAAAAGCGCAGGTTGTTGATTACACGAAAGAGCCATCGTATAAACTGCTACTGCCGGGAGAATTCAACATTATGAACGCTCGCGCGGCCGCAGCGGCCGCGCGCCTCTTTCTTTGTGGAAATCAGATGTCCTCAGATTGTGGACATCTGATTTCCACATCGCTCGCTTCGTTTCAGGGCACGTGGCGCCGGTTTGAATATAAAGGGAAAACAAAGAATGGAGCGGATGTTTATGACGACTATGCGCACCACCCGACTGCCGTGCGCGAAACTCTGAAGGCGCTGAGAGCGAAAGTGGCGGGTAAAATTATTGTCGCCTTCCACCCCCACCTCTACAGTCGTACTCGCGACCTTCTCGACGAATTCGCAACTGCGTTTACTGGTGCAGACCGTGTACTCATAGCACCCATTTATCCAGCTCGCGAGGTAGACGACGGAACGATTTCAAGTGAAATACTTGCCGAGCGTATCCGCGCGACCGGCACCGACGCGATAGCACTAAATTCATTTGACGTCATAGAGAAAGAACTCTCGCTCGCTGGCTTAGGCGATACCATCATGACCATGGGCGCAGGCGACATCTATAAAATCGCCGACACGCTCATAACAAAGTGAAAGCGACCCTGTTGTGACAGAGTCGCCGAGGTGTTGCGGACGCATTACCGTCTGGGTAGCAAAAGTTTACATGAACCGACGGCAACAAGATCGAAGCCGTTGGATACGGTAAAGTTTACCTCCGCTGATATACGTCGTTCACGCACAACTTCGTAGATAATATGCGGCATAGACCCAGCATATAGAGGATTTTTGAATTCCATCGTTATCCGATGAACCATCACTCCATGGATTTTATTCCCGATGCCAGATGCCACTTTGTCTAGTGAAAGCATCCCTGGGGCAATGATACCCTTTAACTTGTTTCGCAAGGCTGCTTCGGCGTTGTGATGTAGGGGGTTGAAGTCCCCACGTTGCGTGGCATCTTTGCGAATATCATCATCGCTTCCGACGATGAATTCATCCGTCCATCTTTCATGCAAGGACATGATTTCTATCTCCTTTTGGTTGGTACAGCAATACTTTGTTCCGGATACAATCATATCGTATTGCTATAATATGTCAACTACGCTAGAGTGCACAGATGGGAACACCATTCGACACAGCTCATGGCAAGCTCTCAATCGTCGCGACACCGATAGGGAATTTGGAAGATATTACGCTCCGTGCTCTGCGTACTATGAAAGAGTGCGATGTCATCTACGCCGAGGACACGCGCGTCATCGCCAAACTGCTCGCGCGATATGAAATTAAAAAGCCGTTGCAGAGATTGGATGCCGCTACTGAAATTAAGAAAGCTGACGAAATAATCGTGCGATTAGAAGCTGGAGAACATATCGCGTTAGTTTCAGATGCTGGCACGCCAGGTATCTCGGACCCCGGTTCGCGACTTGTCGCACGAGTGCGTGAGCAAGTAAAGATGTTTAACCTCTTTACCAAGATAGAGGCGATACCAGGCGCCTCGGCGCTCACGGCGGCGCTCTCTATTGCAGGACTAGATGCAACAAACTTTACATTTCTTGGATTCTTGCCACATAAAAAGGGTCGGCAGACTGCCTTGAAAAAAATCGCGCTAAGTGAAATTCCAGTTATACTCTATGAATCGCCGCACAGGATTTTAAAATTACTGAAAGAATTGGAAGTTTTGGAAATATCGCATGTTACCATCGCGCGTGAACTTACCAAGATTCACGAAGAGGTTGTTGACGGCTCGCCGGAAGAAATGCTCGCGCATTTTACCGCGCACAGCGAAGCTGTGCGTGGCGAGTTTGTGGTAATTGTATCGTCTTGATATAATCTACGTATGTCTCGCCCAAGCATTCTTATACTTATAGGTGTTCTGACTATTATCGCGCCATTTTCCGGACTACCAGTGTCATTCCGTTCTCTGCTTACCGTCATCTTAGGCGCATGCGTACTCGGCATCGGTCTCTCGCTTCGCACTCGGAGCGAACCTAAAAATTTGATACAATAGACCGTAATGGAGAATCCAGAACGCGTCACATACTTCGCGGCGACTGACTCGCGCGGGAAGCATATCCCATTCGGCATTAAAGCGAAGGACCGCGACCGCCACATGTACGTTATCGGGAAGACTGGCATGGGGAAGTCTACCCTTCTCTTGAACATGGCCATTCAAGATATAAGGAATGGCGAAGGACTTGCCTTCTTAGACCCGCATGGCTTGACCGTCGAGACTCTGCTTGATTTCATTCCCGAGGAACGAATCAAGGACGTCGTTTACTTCGCCCCGTTTGACCTAGAACACCCAATCGCTTTTAACGTGATGGAGGACGTCGGTTACGACAAACGCCATCTAGTGGTTTCTGGTCTTATGGCGACATTCAAGAAAATATGGGAAGACGCGTGGAGCGCGCGTATGGAGTACATTCTCACGAACACACTCCTCGCTCTGCTTGAATATCCGGGTGCGACCTTACTAAGCGTAAATCGCATGTACACAGATAAGGCATTCAGACAGAAAGTGGTTGATAACGTGAAGGACCCGGTCGTTAAGGATTTCTGGACAAAGGAATTCGCTAACTATGGTGATAGATATACGCAGGAAGCGACGCCAGCTATCCAGAACAAGGTCGGCCAATTCACCGGCAATCCGCTCATCAGGAATATCATCGGTCAACCGAAATCATCATTCGATATTCGTACGATGATGGACGAGAAGAAGATACTCATCATTAATCTTTCTAAAGGCCTCGTGGGGGAAACGAATATGCGTCTTTTGGGTTCAATGCTCACTACACGCATCTTCCTCGCCGCGATGAGTCGCGCCGGTATTCACGCGAACGAACTCGCCAAACTATCTCACTTTTATTTTTATGTTGACGAATTCCAGAACTTCGCAAACGAGACCTTCGCGGAGATTCTTTCAGAGTCGCGCAAATACAAATTGAACCTAGTCCTTACGAACCAGTACATAGAACAGATGGAAGAAGAAGTGCGCAACGCGGTATTCGGAAATGTCGGGACGACCGTTGCCTTCCGTGTCGGTCCGTTTGACGCTGAAACTCTAGAAACTGTTTTTCTTCCCCGATTCACAAAAGAAGACCTTGGTAGTTTGGATAAAAGGCAGATATATCTATCGCTCATGATAGACGGAGTCGGCTCCGCTCCATTTTCGGCAGTGACGATTCCGCCGATAGAAGCACCGCCGGTCTCGTATCGCGAACAGGTCATCGCAGAATCGCGAACACAATTTACCGCCGTGCGCGCCGGTATAGAGAAGGCAATAGTGGACGAGCTCATGGCGAGCGCGACGTCCGAGGCTCCACAGGATGCGAGAATGAAGAAGAAGCCCGTTCCGTTTGTTCCTCGCACACCAATTGCGCGACCAGTCGTCGCTACTAAAACAGCAGACGACCTGAAGACGATTCTGCGCAATATTACTGCGAAAACCAGCATTGAGAAAGAGAAGAAACAGTCTGAACATCAGCAGTCTCTTAAAGGGACACTTTCATCTGTTTTACAGAACAACCAACAACCAACTCCAGCAACGCAACCTCCAACACCAAACATCCAACAACCAAAACGGCCTTTTGAAGTTTCAGAAGACAAGTTGCGCGAGGTGCTCAAAGGCGATATATAATAGTCCAATGCGCATAAGCATAGCCGGTTTGTTCGCCATCGCCATTTTCTTCCCAGCATTCGCGCACGCGGTAGCACTCGTGAACATCAACACAGCAAACTCGACGCTTCTAGAGACACTTATTGGTATCGGACCATCAAAGGCGGTAGCCATCATCACCTATCGTACTGGCCGCGGACCATTCGCCCGCATTGAAGATATTCAAAATGTAAGCGGTATCGGACCGAGTACATATGCTGGCATTAAGGCGTTCATCACTGTCGGCGATATAGGTACTTCAGATTCTGGTACGACGACGGCAACAAGCACGACAACGAGCGCTACCACAACGACAACATTGTCAGTAGTAGGTGCACCGCCGGAATATATTCCTATTCCGACTCTTCGTATCATTACAAGCGGAAATAAAACAATATCTTCAGGCGCAGAAACGGCCTTTACCGCAGTTGTGTATGACAGTAAAGGAAATAAACGGAGTGAAGCCTTAGTTACGTGGTCTTTCGGCGACGGGATGCAGAGAACCGGCGCTAGCGTATATCACACTTATTATTATCCAGGAGAATACATCGCCGTTGTTCGTGTTTCTACGTCTGACGGCGGTGACGCGTTTGTAGAAAGCGTCGTTACCGTGAAGGATGCAAATATTAAAATAGTCTCGGTATCTGCACGCGGTATCTCTCTCATTAATAATAGTTCGCGAACGTTAGACCTCTCGCTCTGGCGCTTATCAATGGGCGGTAAAGAATTTAAGATTCCAACAGGCACGCAGATTCTAGCCGGCCGTACGATACTGTTCCCGTCACAGATAATTCAACTCCCGATATCTGACACAGCATCACTTTTGTATCCGAGCGGAGAAATATCGGCGATGTATCCTACGGCACCAGTAGAGCAACCTTCAGCTCAACAAACAAGTTTTAATACAGTACAGACGGTCGAACAAGTTATTAGCAAGTCGGTGAACATCCAAGCACATGTTGAAGCAGTACTAGCCCCAACGACGACGGTAGAACCCGCCGCCGTTGGGGCGACAGTTGCTCCACTACAAAGTAAGACGAGTACCACAAGCGTTCTTCGCTCACCGTGGACACTCGGGCTTATTGGGGTCATAGTGGTTGCAGGCGGAGTATTTATCCTTCTTTAATGCATACTCAATCAATTGTTTTCATCACCGGTGGTACTTCTGGTATCGGCAAAGAGACTGTTAGAGCGCTTGCTACAACTGGAGCCACAGTTGTGTTTACTGCGCGCGATGCTAAAAAAGGCGAAGCGGTGCAAGAAGAAATAACCCGAGAAACAGGGAACAGTACAGTGACTTTTCTCATAGGTGACCTCTCGTCCTTTGCGTCGATTCGAGCGGTGGCAGAAGAATTTAAAAAGAGATATTCAAGACTTGATGTCTTAATCAATAATGCTGGCGTCTTACCACAAGAGCGGCAAGAGTCGAAAGATGGCATCGAGTTGAATCTTGCCGTTAATTATCTCGCGCCTTTTCTACTCACCAATCTTCTCCTACCAGTATTGAAACAGAGCGCCCCTTCGCGCATCATAAATGTTTCTTCGTCTATGTATACGGAAGGAGAAATCAGGTTCGATGATCTAGAGAGTAAGAAAAGTTTTACTAAATATAGTGCGTATGCTCAGTCGAAGTTGGCATTACTTCTCTTCACCAAGAAATTGGCTAGAGATTTGAAGGGGAGTGGGGTGACGGTGAATGCGTTACATCCGGGAGTGATAGGGACAGAAATAACTATGCAAAATGTTCGTACCATGAATCCACTAGTCGCCTTCATTTTCAAACGCACATTTATATCTCCAGCACAGGGAGCAGAGACGAGTGTGTACCTCGCCACTTCACCCGATGTCGCGAACATAAGTGGAGAATATTTCGAAAAGAAAAAGTCAGTATCAAGCGCGCCACAAGCGAATGATATGGATGTGGCCGAGAAATTAGAAACTATTGCTAAAACGAAGGTACTGTTGTAAAAGTAAGTTTGGCACATAACCGGGAGTCAGACATGAAAGTACTTCAGACGCAGACCATTCGTAGCATCGAGAGTACCCTCACAAAGAATGACGACGAGTTCGTCCTTCGCTTTACCAACAAAGGAGCCCGCGATGCCTTTGCCAGGTGGCTGGATTCTTTGCAGGCAGATGCGAGGCAGTCGTCGGGCGAGCGTTATGAGAAGGTTCGTCGGCAAATGGACTCTTCGGATGTTGCGCAAATCGAGTGACCGCAGTTAGAAAGCAGGCCGGTAACCACCGGCCTGTTCCTTTAGTTATATATAGTAATTATCACGTATTTTGCTAAACTGAAGCACAATGGCTAAAAAGATTTTAATACTGGGGATTAATGGCTTTATCGGCCATCATCTGTCAAAACGAATCCTCGAGACAACCGATTGGGAAGTCTATGGTATGGACATGCAGAGCGATCGCGTTGCCGAGTTTGCGAACAATCCGCGATTTCACTTCTTCGAGGGAGACATCTTAACGAACAAAGAATGGATTGAATTTCATATCATAAAGTGTGACGTGGTGTTGCCACTCGTCGCAATTGCGACGCCGATGAGCTACGTGAAGTCACCACTTAAAACATTTGAGCTCGACTTTGAGGCGAATCTGCCAATCGTGCGAGCAGCAGTAAAATACGGCAAACGACTTATCTTCCCCTCGACATCAGAGGTCTATGGAATGAGTGATGATGAAGCTTTTCATCCGTATGAATCAAATCTAGTCCTAGGACCAATCGATAAACAGCGTTGGATCTATTCTTGTTCGAAGCAGATGCTCGACCGAGTCATCTGGGCATATGGCCAGGAACAACATTTTGACTTCACTCTCTTTCGTCCTTTCAACTGGATCGGTACCGGCCTCGACCGGCTCTCTGCGAACAAAGAAGGGAATTCTCGCGTCATCACCCAATTTCTAGGGAATATTGTTCGTGGACAGAATATTCATCTTGTTGATGGTGGTCTGCAGAAGCGTGCTTTTACCTATATCGACGATGGAATCGATGCTCTAATGAAGATTATCGAGAACAAGAATGGTATCGCAACCGGGAAGATCTACAATATCGGCAACCCGGACAATAATTGGTCGATTAAGGAACTTGCAGAGAAGATGATATCTCTCGCGAACGAGTACTCTGAATATCAGAAGTATGCGCACAATGCGAAGATTATCGACACGACTGCTGAAGGGTATTATGGCAAGGGATATCAGGACGTGAAGAATCGTGTTCCCTACATTGAGAACACAAAGAAAGAATTATCATGGGCACCGAAGGTCTCCATGAATGATGCTTTGAAAAGGATTTTCGAGGGATATCGCACCCAGGTCGAGGAAGCGCGCTCGCTTGCCGATCTTGGTGTGTAATCATGGACGAGCCTTCGCCAAAACGCATCCTCTTTTTTTCACTCACCTACCATCCCTTCATCGGTGGAGCTGAAGTGGCAATTAAGGAGACGACGGATCGGATTTCTCCGAAGGAATATTCCTTCGATATGATTACGCTTAGGTTTGATAGCGCTTTACCAAAATTTGAGCGTGTGGGGAACATCGACGTATTTCGTATCGGCTTTACGCGCCGAGGGGCAAAGATATCAGATTTTAAGAAGTTTCCGCTGGTGTTCAATAAGTATCTCTACCCTCTGTGGGCATTGGCAGCAGCGATAGTGCTCCATCGCCGGAAGCGTTACGACGCAGTGTCATCAGTGATGACGGGATATGCCTCTTTCGCTCCTCTGTTCTTCAAGATGTTGTTTCCAACTGTACCGTATATCGTTCGTTCAGATGATGGCGATCCGATTGATTATCTTAAACAGCGTGTCGGGGTGTTCGCACCACTGTTCAAACGTGTGTTCACGAAAGCTGATTTTGCCATTACGACGTCTACGTATCTTGAACGATTCGTTCGTTCGATGGAGTACAAGGGCCCGCTTGCCATTGTGCCAAATGGAGTAAATGCAACACATTTCTCTCAGTCGTATGCACCTGAAGAATTAGAGGGGCTTAAGAATACATTGAATAAAAAAGAAGAAGATATCTACCTTATTACGACCTCTCGGTTGGTGACAAAAAATGCCTGTGATGACGTGATTCGCGCTCTCGCGTTTCTCCCTGAACGAGTGAAATTCGTTATTCTGGGCGTCGGACCTGACGAAGAAATACTTCGCGCACTCGCACACGATGTACAGATGGAAAATAGGATTTTATTTTTGGGACAAGTCCCGCACGCCGATTTGCCGAAGTATTTGAAGATTTCTGACATTTTTATCCGCCCGTCACGATCAGAAGGGTTTGGAATCTCCTTCATTGAGGCTATGGTTGCTGAATTGCCGGTTATCGCGACGCAGGAGGGCGGTATCTCTGATTTCCTTTTTGATGCGAAGTGCAACCCAGACAAGTCGGCGACTGGTTGGGCAGTCGATAAGGATTCGCCAGAGCAGATTGCAGAGGCGGTGCAGGACATTCTTGCGCATCCTGATACCGTTGCACAGGTAAAGGTAACTGCGAAAAAAATGGCTTTTGAGAAATATGACTGGAATCTCATTGCGAGCGAAATGCAATCGGCTTTCGACCGAGTGTGTATAAAACGTTAGAATATACGGTATGCGGCTTGTTATCGCGACGCCCCTGTATCCGCCCGAAATTGGCGGCCCAGCTACGTATGCGAAGCTTCTCGAGGCAGGATTGCCGGAGAATGGTATTGAGGTAGAGCTGGTGAAGTTTAGCGATGTACGGCATTTGCCAAAGATTCTCCGGCACTACGCCTACTATCGTCGTGTGCTCGCAGCCGCGCGGACTGCAGATGCTGTGCTCGCACTTGATCCGGTCTCGGTCGGCTTACCGGCGATGAAGGCAGCACAGAGGGCAGGGAAGCCTTTTGTAGTGAAGATTGTCGGTGACTATGCCTGGGAACAGGGTCAGCAGCGATTTGGCGTCACACAAAATCTCGACGTGTTTGTAAAAAGTCCACAATCCTCATTCTTTGTCCGAAGATTACAGAAGATTCAAATGTATGTTGCCGCACATGCGACGCGGATTATCGTCCCGAGTGAATATTTGAAAGGCATCGTGGCTTCGTGGGGAATCCCGAACGAAAAAATCTACGTGATTTATAACGGGATCGAACTTCCATCGCACATACCGACGCACCAAAAAAATGACACAGAATTTCTTATCGTGTCAGCCGGTAGACGCGTTCCGTGGAAGGGATTCGAGGCACTTGAACGCGTGGTGGAGAAAGAGGCTGGCTGGCGTCTCTTTATCGCTTCTGGACTGCCACGAGCAGAAGCGCTTGGCTATGTGCAAGCCGCCGATGCGTTCGTTCTCAATTCAGAATATGAAGGGTTTTCGCACGCGCTAATAGAGGTGATGGCTCTTGGAACACCTATCGTTGCAACGAGTGTTGGCGGGAATACCGAGCTTATTGAAGACGGGAAGAACGGTCTTCTCATTCCGCCCAAGGATGACGAGGCTCTCTACAATGCTCTCAAGCGCATACAAGAAGATCCGATAGCTGCACGAGCGCGTGCGGAGGCAGCTCGTGCTTCCGTTAAAAATTTTTCTTATGAGAAAATGCTCGCACAGACATCTAATGTACTCAAAAATATATGAAAGCTCTCTTTGTCTCAAATGATCCAAGCATATTCGTCGCAACGAGCGGCGCGCGCGCGCGGATGCGTGCGTATGCCGCTAATATGGAGGAATTGCATATTGTTTCTTCCGCAAACAAAGACGCGAGAGAAGAACAAGATGGAAATTTATTTCTGCACCCTGTGCACTCGTGGAAGATTTTCCGCGTGCGTGCGCTCGCAGAGCGAGCGCACGCACTTATTCTTGAACACGGCATTGAAGTCGTATCGGCACAGGACCCCTTTGAACATGGGCTCGCAGCACTCCGCGCCGTGCGCGGCACGAATGCGAAACTGCACATCCAAGTACATACCGACTTTCTCTCTCAATGGTTTATAAAAAGTGGCAATTGGCGTTCTTCGCGAGTACGCATGCCTCTTCTGAATCGGTGGCGCCGCCGAGTCGCTGATGAAATATTGCCGAAAGCCGACGGTATTCGTGTTGTCTCGGAGCGAGTGAAAGCGTCACTCGTCGCGCGGTATGGTTCTCGTATTCCCGAACCAGCAGTCATTCCGGTGGCGGTTGATTCAGTAGTGCCCGAGCCAGTACGTTTGCCCGCACACCCATTTACCTTCGCACTCATCTCAGTTGGACGTTTGGAGCCCGAGAAGCGCATTGAGGACATCCTCGCGGCGCTCTCGCTCGTGGCCCTGCACTATCCGATGGTAGGACTCTTTATCGTCGGTGATGGGCGCGAGCGTGGAAGGCTTGAGAGAATGGTGCGTCACCTCGGGCTTGTAGACAAAGTTATCTTTCTCGGGGAGCGTCCGGACGCTCGCGCGCTTATGGGTAGCGCTCAGGCATTTATTCAAGCGAGCGCGTATGAAGGCTACGGCCGGACGCTTATTGAAGCGGCGCTCGCAAAAGTGCCTATCATCACGACCGATGTTGGCATCGTCGGCGAAGTATTCAAGGGTTATGAAGACGTCCTATCTGTGCCGGTCGCCGACCCGACGGCGCTCTCGCTCGCCATCGTCGGAATCATTGAGGACAATGCGGTGCGACAGGGGCTACCGATGCGCGCTGAAGCTGCCGTGCGCGCGCACCTCCTGCAGCAGGACTCCCGAAGGGGAGCAGACGCGGTCGGCGATCTCTCAACCCGCATATATAAGGATCTTGTACGTACCACGAAGAGCAACCCGGACACATGAAGGTCGGTTACAGAGCCTATATGGTACTGGTATATTGCTCATGCTAAAGTCGTCATCATGGCGATAAAAAAAGAAAATAAGCCGTTAATCGGCTTCATAGGGCAGGGGTACATCGGCAAGAATTATGCCAATGACTTTGAACGTCGCGGGTACTCCGTGGTGCGATATTCGCTTGAAGAACCGCACAATGGTAATAAAGAGAAAATAAAAGAGTGCGATATCGTCCTTATCGCAGTCCCGACACCGACGACTCCAAAAGGTTTTGATGATTCCATCGTGCGCGAAGCCATCGGGCTCGTGGGAAAAGGGAAAATCGCTATTGTGAAGTCAACGATGATTCCAGGAACAACAGATATTCTACAAAAAGAAAATCCTGATATCTTCGTACTACATTCACCAGAGTTTCTGAGAGAAGTGAGCGCTGCTTATGACGCGTCGCATCCAGATAGAAATATTATTGGTATACCCATAGATAATGATGAATATAGAGAGAAAGCCAATAATGTAATTTCAATTTTACCCACAGCGCCTTTTGTAAAAATTTGTACAGCCAGTGAAGCTGAGTTTATAAAATATGGTGGGAATAATTTTTTTTATACAAAGATAGTCTATATGAATCTTTTATACGACCTATCGCAAGAACTGGGGTGTGATTGGAGTATAGTACGAGACGCAATGGTAGCAGATCCACGCATTGGGTCTAGCCATATGAACCCAATTCATGATAGTGGCCGTGGCGCAGGTGGGCATTGTTTCATCAAGGATTTCGCGGCATTGCGCGGTTTGTATGAACAGGAGGTCGCAGATGCTCTTGGCGCCGCCGTTTTTTCGGCAATCGAAAAAAAGAATATTTCTCTTCTGAAAGAAAGTCACAAAGATTTAGATCTCCTGAAGGGTGTCTACGGAGACAGTGTATGAAATTACTCATCGTCACCCAAGCCGTTGATACCGAGGACCCGATCCTCGGGTTCTTCGTGCGCTGGATAGAAGAATTCGCAAAGCATGCGGAGCGCATTGAAGTCATCTGTCTCAGAGAAGGGAAGCATGATCTGTCCGCGAATGTGCGCGTGCATTCGCTCGGCAAGGAAACGGGAGTGTCACGGGTAAAATATGTTCTGAATTTTTATCGATATATCTGGAACTTGCGACACGACTACGATGCTGTCTTCGTGCATATGAATCCGGAGTACGTCGTACTCGGCGGGCCCTTTTGGCGTCTGTGGAACAAGAGGATCTCTTTGTGGTATATGCATAAGAGTGTTGATCTGAAGCTTCGGATCGCAGCGCAATTAGCGGATGTCATTTTCACCGCCTCAAAAGAGAGCTTCCGGCTCAAGAGCTCAAAGGTTCGTGTCATGGGGCACGGCATCGATACGGATTTCTTTTCTCCCGACACAAATATTTTGAGAGAGAATTGGTTACTCTCCGTTGGTCGGCTTATGCCAAGCAAAAGACATGACATTGCTATACGAATAGCTACGCAGGATGGTAAAGAATTGCGTATTGCAGGTGAAGGGTCTGAACGAAAAAAACTTGAAGCGCTTGCCAGCGAACTCGGCGCGCGCGTATCGTTCTTGGGCGCATTAACTCAATCGCAATTGCGTGACAAATATCGAAAAGCACGCTATTTGATACACACAAGCGAGACAGGAAGTCTTGATAAAGTTGTGCTTGAGGCGCTTGCCTGTGGTTTGCCTGTCCGTACAAACGACCCGGCACTTAAAGCGCTCGAAAATGTCGGTCCGGCGTATGTGCGCGATAACCATTCGCTCCATCGCCTCATTCCTGCGATACTGGACGGCATGCTGTAGCCTAAGACACGAGTGAAACCCGAAGAGCTTCTCAGAGGGTTATATTTCAGGTATAGTGTGATTTACTTCCTATAAATATATGGTATCCAAAAAGAAAATAAAAACGGTGTATATCGCCATGAGCGCCGATCTCGTGCATCCTGGCCACATCAACATCATCAGAGAAGGCGCGAAGCTCGGTGAGGTCGTGATAGGACTCCTGACTGATGAAGCTATCGTGAGCTACAAGCGTTTGCCGTACATGAGTTTCGAACAGCGTAAGGCTGTCATTGAAAACATAAAAGGTGTCTCGCGCGTTGTCCCGCAATCGACGCTTGATTATCGTCCCAATCTGAAGAAGCTCAAACCAGACTTCGTTATACATGGCGACGATTGGAAGACGGGTGTTCAGCGAGAAACGCGTCAGAAGGTCATCGATACTCTTAAGACATGGGGCGGCAAGCTCGTAGAGCCGGAATACACGAGTAATGTGTCTTCGTCAGCACTTAATAATGCGCTCAAAGAGGTGGGTACCACATCGGATGTTCGGCTCAAACGATTCCGTCGCTTGCTTGATGCTAAACCGATCGTGCGCGGCATAGAGGTGCACAACGGTATCACAGGGCTTATCGTCGAACATGTTTCCGTCAAGCGGAACAACAAAAACGAGGAGTTTGATTTCATGTGGCTCTCGAGCCTTACCGATTCTACCGCGAAAGGGAAACCTGACACCGAACTTGTGGACTCGACGTCCCGTCTCAACACAATTCATGATGTCCTTGATGTCACGACGAAGCCGATCGTCTATGATGGCGATACGGGTGGCTTGACTGAGCACTTTCCCTATCTCGTACGCACTCTCGAGCGGCTTGGAGTTTCAGCGGTTATCATTGAGGACAAGCAGGGACTCAAGAAAAACTCTCTTTTTGGCACATCGGTCAAACAAGAGCTCGCTGATCCGAAACAGTTCGCGCAAAAGATACGCGAAGGCAAGAAATCCCAGGTCACGCCCGATTTCCTCATAATCGCGCGTCTCGAAAGCATGATAGCGGGAAAGGGTGTTGCGGACGCGCTCAAGCGAGCCAAGATATACATTGATGCCGGTGCGGACGGCATTATGGTTCACAGCAAAGAAAAGAGCGCCGACGAAGTGCTTGAGTTCTGTCGCGGGTATAAGAAGTTCAAGAACCGCGTTCCGCTCGTGGCCGTCCCTACGACATATGACGCTATCACTGAAGAGCAGCTGCAAAAAGCAGGCGTCAATGTCGTTATCTATGCCAACCATCTCCTCCGGAGTGCCTACCCAGCAATGGTCAAGACAGCAGAGACCATCCTTGCCCACGGTCGTGCGACCGAGGCTGCGGAATACTGCATGCCGATCTCAGAGATTCTCACGCTCGTCGAGCGCAAAAGCAATGGTGCATCCTGAACGATTTATTGAGACGCTGAACCAGAACGGCGTAACGTTCTTCACCGGCGTGCCGGACTCGCTTCTCAAGGAGTTCTGTCTCGGACTCTCCAGTCTGCCGGCTGCACAACATGTTACGGCGGCGAACGAAGGTGCCGCCGTCGCGCTTGCTACAGGTCACTATCTCGCGACGGGCGATCCTGCGCTCGTGTATCTCCAGAACTCGGGTCTCGGAAATGCGGTTAATCCGCTTGTTTCTCTCGCTGACCCGGCAGTCTACGGCATCCCTATGCTCCTTATGATCGGCTGGCGCGGAGAGCCAAATGTTGTCGATGAACCACAGCACACGCGCCAAGGAGCCATCACGCCCACGCTCTTGGATACGCTCGGCATCCCGTACAGAGTGCTTCCTCAAGAAGATGATAGCGTCGCGCACAAAGCCGTTGAACACATGCTTTCAATCGCAAGGGAGGAGCGCAGGCCGACCGCGCTCCTCGTACGAAAGGGAACCTTCTTCATGTGTGAGACCGCGCATGACCGCAAGGATGCGGCATCCATGACGCGCGAAGAAGCGCTCAAGAAGGTCATCGAATTTGTCGGGACAGAGCATGTCGTCGCGACGACCGGCATGCTCTCTCGGGAACTCTTTGAACTGCGAGAACAGTACAACGGGTCGCATGAACGGGATTTTCTCACGGTCGGTTCCATGGGCCACGCCTCCTCTATCGCGCTCGGCATCGCGCTTGCGCGACCGGGGAATCCGGTATGGTGTCTTGACGGCGATGGTGCGGTCCTTATGCACCTCGGGAGCCTTGCTACGATAGGGAAGAATGCACCGAAAAATTTTCGTCATGTTGTTTTCAATAATCAAGCGCATGATTCAGTCGGCGGCCATTTGACGGCGGCGGATGGTGCCGATTTTGTCGCCATCGCGAAAGCAGTCGGATATCCGACCGCGCTTTTTGCAGCGAACCAGAAAGAGCTCATGGACGCGCTTGTCGTGATCAAGCACTCAATGGGTCCATCATTCCTTGAAATCCGCATACGACGCGGCGCGCGAGATGGTCTTGGTCGACCGACCAAGACGCCGCGAGAGAGTGCGGACGCATTCCGCATGTCGTTCGAATGAACATATGCAGGAGGAATACGTCGGCATTGGAGCGATTGATTCGATTCGTACCATTCTCGAACGGAGTGGCGCGAAGCGCATTTTCCTGGTAACGGGGGCGCACGCGTACGACTCCTCGGGAGCCGCTGGACTTCTCAAGCGAATACTTGCAGACCGAGAGATTTGTCGCTTCTCCGATTTCACTTCGAACCCGAAGATTGAAGAAGTCGTCGGTGCCGTCGGAGCGCTTCGGGCATTCGCGCCAGACATCGTACTCGCGGTGGGCGGCGGTAGCGCGATTGATATAGCGAAATCTGCTGCAATACTTTCGGCACAGACCGGCCCGCTCGAGTCCTATGTCAAAGGTGAAAAAGAACTTTCTGCTGGAGGACCGCCTGTTATCGCTGTGCCGACGACGGCGGGGACGGGAAGCGAAGCGACGCATTTCGCAGTCGTCTACATCGGTCCGAGAAAATACTCGCTCGCACTCCCCTCAATGCTTCCCGCCTATGCGATCGTCGATTCCCAGCTTCTCGCATCAGTCGCTCCGGCGCTCGCGGCGGCGACTGGTATGGATGCTCTGAGTCAAGCGATTGAGTCCTATTGGTCGGTGCGTTCCAACGACGAATCAAAGACATATGCTGAACAAGCGATTACTCTTATCAAAAAGAATCTTGTCGCGATGGTGCGAAAGCGGACGGATGAAGTCTGTCTTGCAATGGCGCGTGGTGCGCATCTTGCGGGGAAGGCGATTAACATATCGCGGACGACCGCTCCGCACGCGCTGTCGTACCCGCTTACCGCGCATGCGGGCATACCGCATGGACATGCGGTAGCGCTGACGCTTCCGGCGATCATTCGGTTCAACGCACAGGTCGACGAAGGGAGTGTTGCCGATAGTCGTGGGCTCTCGCATGTGCGCTCTACACTCTCGAGTGCCAATAGCCTCTTAGGCGCGACAGATGCAGAAGATGCCGCCAGCATGATTGAATCCCTGATGGATGCCGTCGGGCTTGAGCGGCGGCTCTCGGTTCTCGGCATAACCGGAGGCGACATCCCATCCTTTGTGAAGGAGCTTTCGCTTGAACGACTCGCAAATAACCCGCGCCGCATGACAGAAGAGGATGCAACACGTATCCTTACTGATATCCTATGAGACTTGGCCGTCTAGAAATCTCCTGGAATCGCCGTCCTCCAACGCGGCTTGGTGCCACGGAGCTTGAGGGTATCAATGAACGCTACGAGAAAGCGCTTGCGTCTGGGAAGCAGCTCGTGCTCGGCACGCTGTGCGCGCGTTCCGGCACCATGTGGTTGTGCGATATCTTCGATGAACACGATAATGCAACCGGCATCACGGAACGCAATTTCGAGGAAGAATCGTACTACCGCTTTACTACCTATAACAAGCTCCCGATAGATACCGCAGGTATCATTGCGCTTATAAAGCACGGTATCCTCGAAGACTGGAAGAAGAGCGACATTGCGCTCGTCTTCAGTCCTTTCTTCTCACACGGCATGCTCGAGCTGTATTCAGAGCTCTCGCCCTCGCGAGTCATCTTTGCGGTAAGCGACCCGGAGTTCACGGTGCAGTCCATTTATAACAAGGGCTTCTTTTCCCAGCATTATCTGCGAGGCCGCGACGATCTCGCGCTCGGGTTCCAACCGTCTTTTTCAGGAAGCTGGTCGCAGTATTTTGGTCGTATTGTTCCGAATGGTCCCGCATATCGCGATTGGGAAAAGCTCACTCGCATCGGGAAGATAGCGTGGTGGGGTAATCGCATTACTGTCGACATATGGCAGCAGCTGTCACAACTGCCGCAGGAGAAGATCCATATTTTTAATTTGCAAGAAGCGGATCAGAATTACGATTGGTATCTTCGCCTGGCGAAAGAATTCGGACTCGCCCCGATCCTTTCTTGCGAGCGATTCCTTTCGATAAAGGGCCGGCGTGTCCGCGCAGAACACAATGCACGCCATGACTGGTCTTTCGAAGAACGTTCAGAATTCGAGCGTCTGACGAAAGAGTGGAAAGAGCTATACGAGAAGCTCTGTGCCAATCATGCGAAAAACGCTTAAGCTTAGTATGGTTGCGATTGCATGGTGCGTCGCGCAGGTCGCGCGTATCTTTCGGCGCACGCCGCAGGTTGTCGTGCTTATGTATCACGCGATTGACCGTTCCGGATGGAAACTGTCGGTAACACCGGAAACGTTTGAACGACAGATGAGCTATCTTGCCCGAAAAGGTTGGGCCGTGCCGCTTGCGGATGTTGTCTCGTATGCGAAAGAAGAAAAAAAACTTCATGCGCACGCCGTCGCAGTCACCTTTGACGACGGTTACCGTGATTTGTTCACAACCGTTCTGCCGATCCTGGAGCGTTACAAAATTCATGCGACCGTGTTTGTACCAAGCGATCTTTCTGTGCGAACCGACCCTGAAGATAGGTTGCGGCTTACCGAAGAAGAATTAAAAAAACTCGCACAATCACCATTCATCACCATCGGCTCGCATGCGCATACTCACCGAAAATTCACCGAACTCTCACAAGGAGAAATGCAGAACGAATCTAAAGAATCAGCAGGCACACTTGAACGCATTCTGGGGGAGCGACCGCGCTTCTTCGCGTACCCGTTTGGTGCGCGCTCCTCCGACGCCGAGCATGCAGTCAAAGATGCTGGTTATGAAGCGGCATTCGGCATTACCGAAGGTACGATTCGGCAGGGCGACAACCTCTTCCGTCTGAAACGCGTGCAGATAGACAGCACGATGAATCATCTCCTTTTCCGCCTCCGTCTCACAAGCGCCGTCGACTGGAATCGGCGTATCGTCGACTCACTTCGCGTTCGTGGTATCGGTCTGAAGAGACTCCGGGTATTCTTTACTCGTATCTTCCATGGCGAAGATGTTGTACTCGTATCGCGAACAAAAGAACAGTGGGACAGTCAATTTACTGACGGCAAGTGGGACAGGCTTCAGGAAGGGCAGTCAAACACTATCGAAATCGCTCGACTCGTTTCTGATTACGCGAGGGAGAGTGGTAAAACAATTCGTGTGCTTGATGTCGGTTGCGGGAACGGCGGACTCGCACGACTTATTGCTGGTGACCCCAGCATCGATTACACCGGTATTGATGTTTCAGAAGCTGCGGTAGCGCGAGCGCGCGAAGTGTCGCCGCAGGGCACGTTCATTGTGGGCGACGCGATGAACCCTCCTGAGAATCTTGGCGTATTTGATGTGCTCGTTTTCAGCGAACTGCTCTACTATCTTGACCCGAGAATCGTACTGCCACATTATCGAACACACGCGAATGCTGGCGCACAGATTTATATTTCAATCATTCGTTTTTGGCGCTCATGGTTTCTCTGGCGGCGTATTAAACAACATCTTCTGATCGCTAAGCGATTCGTCGTCAAAGATGCATCGCATCGTTGGGATATAGCTATCGGCACCTACTCATGAAAATACCCTGCACCATCGGAATACTCACCTACAACAGCGAGAAAAATCTCGCACGAGCGCTCGCGAGCATCGCCGACTTTGCCGAGATTATTGTTACCGATGGCGGCTCTACCGATGCGACGCTCGACATCGCGCGCGTCTGTGGCGCGCGCGTTATACCGCAGTCAAACCAGGGACACGCCATCACGGACTTCGCCCGAGAACGCAACTTGACGCTCGCGGCGGCGACGCAGTCGTGGTTCTTCTATCTCGATTCAGACGAGATTATGAGTCCGGAGCTCGTCGAACATATCAGAACTGTCGCAAATGACTCGGCACATCAGTACGGCGCGTACCGTGTACGTTACCTGAAGACGAACGGCGATGCGTCGAAACTCTATCGCACCTACAGGGAGTATTATCAGCTTCGTCTCGTGCGCACCGATATCGGCGCGCGTTTTGAGCGGTCGGTGCATGAACGTATCGTCGTGCCGCCGCCCGTTTCCGTCGGGCAGACGGAAGCGCCGTGGTACGTACCGCTTGATGCGGAATACCTATCATTTCGCGTATTCGCTCCGCGAGCGTGGATGCGGACGGCAGCAGAGGCGGCAGCATGGCAACCGAGAGGTGCAAAGGACGTATTTCTGGGCGTTATCGGAACGCCGTTTGCGCGCATCGCAAAATCACTTTTCAAAATGGTCGCAGTCAAGATACTGTACGGCAAGGACGCTATTCCCGCACGCTATGAGTTGCTGCGTATCCTCTATTCGTTCTTTCTCTCCTTACAGTGCGCCCGACGCCTCGTCCTTGGACGAGTAGGTAAGACGGGCGTATAGTTCTTACAAGCAATTGTATGTGTGGCATCAACGGCGTAACGCGAAAAGACAAAGAGCTAGTCGAGCGCATGAACAGGGCGACTGCGCATCGCGGCCCCGACGGCGTCGGTATATACGAAAACGACCAGATAACCTTCGGACACAACCGACTCGCGATTATCGACCTTTCAGAGAAAGGCGCACAGCCGATGCACAGCGCGGACAGTTCGCTCGTCATTACCTACAACGGCGAGCTCTACAACTACCGCGAATTGCGCCGCGAGCTTACCGACTACCCGTTTGTAAGCGAGACCGACACGGAAGTGATTCTTGCCGCATATACAAAATGGGGGATTGAATGCCTCAAGCGCTTTAACGGCATCTTCGCATTCGCCCTGTGGGACGCGAAGAAGAAGGAGCTGGTGCTCGCGCGCGACCCCATGGGCGTGAAGCCGCTCTACTATAGCGTTCGTGCTGGCACGGTATTTTTCTCATCCGAGATTAAGGCACTTTTAGAAACAGGAGTTGCGCGTACGCTCGACCGTGAGGCGTTCTCGCGCTTTATGCGCATCACGGACGTGCTTGGGCCGAACACCATGTTTAAGGACGTTAAAAAGCTCCCTCCGGCTCATTACGCTATCGTCAAAGCGGGCGTTGTCACTCTCGTGCAATATTGGAAACTGGATCATGAATACAAGGAACAGCAGAGTGCCGGCGCGTGGCATGAGCGAATCCGTTCGACACTTGATGCGGCGGTTACGCGGCAGCTCGTCTCCGACCGTCCGGTGGGCGTATTCCTTTCGGGCGGCATAGACTCGAGCGCGGTGCTCGCGAGCGTCGTGCGCGCGCAGGGGTCGGCGCGCACTTACACGACCCGTTTTGAAGTAGCGGGCTCGGGAGGGGATGAAAATTTCAATCGCGATGCAGTCTTGGCGAAGCAAACCGCTTCATTTTTCGGCGCGCATCACACCGAGATAACCGTGCGTCACGAGGACGTCATCCCGCTTTTCGAGCAGTCGGTCTGGCAGCTCGACGAACCGAGTGGCAGCGCCACCGCGCTCGCGCAATTGGCTATCGCGCGCGAGACGGTACGCGATGTCGCCGTCGTCCTCGGCGGCGACGGCGGCGACGAATTGTTCGGCGGGTATGAGCGCTATCGCCTCAGCCGCATCATGGACTTGTATCAGCGGCTTCCGCGCGCGCTTCGCGCGCGCTTCGCGGCGCACCCGAGGTTCGCGAAGCTCAACACGCCGCCGGGCATCGCGCGCCTGGCGCTGTTCCACTTCACGAAGCAAAATGACCTTGACCGCGTGCTCGCACCGGCGTTTCGCGCTGACCACACCGCGCCGTTTTTCGCCGAACGTTTCTTCTCCGATCCGAGCGTCCCTTCTCTTGAGGCACTTATGGATGCAGACCAGCAACTGCTCATCGACGGTACGCTGCTGCGCACAGACAAGCTCTCCATGGCCGCAGGGCTTGAGGCGCGCGTTCCCTTGCTTGATTTGGAAATGATTGAGCTCGCGGCGCGTATTCCATCGGAACAAAAGCTAAGCATGTTCACAACAAAGAAACTTTTTAAGGACGCAGTACGAGACCGTCTACCCGCGTATCTCTTTCAGGAGCCGAAGCGCGGATGGTCTGCGCCCGCGGGCGTGTGGCTCGAGCAGCCCGAGATGTATGCGTATGCGAAAGAGGTATTGAGCCAGTCGTACTACGCCCCAACTAAAGAGCTGTTCGACTGGGACGGCATCGCGTCAGTGCTTGAGGACCATTTCAATCGGGTTAAACCGAACCGTCCACTCATCTGGTCGCTCCTATCGTTCCAAGTATGGGCGCGCCGCTTCGGTGCGATACTGTAAAACTATGAAGCTTTACTACGTCGCCAATTTCTATATGCCGTTCGGGAAGGCGTACGGTATCCAGCTTGCAAAAATGTGCGAGGCGCTTATCGAAGAAGGGGTCGATTTGACTCTGATCGTGCCCAGCCGAGGTCCGCAAGGGTCGTTACGGGAATTTTACGGGCTACGCGTCGATATACCGACGATATGGCTCCCGACACTTGATCTTGCCGCGTATGACCGCTTCGGCTATTTCTGTATGGCGCTTTCGTTCAGCGCCTCATATCTCGTCTTTCTCTGGTACCGATGGCTCCGCGGGGAGCGTTTCATTCTGTATACGATTGATGCCGATCGATATTCGTCTTCCGCTCTTGCTTGTATTCCGGTACCGTTGTTTTCCGAGATGCACGGTGGGAAGCCGCGCACCCTTGCCACGCGACTGCTCTTCTCCCGCATGCGCGGCATCATAGCCATCAATCGGATTATCATCGACGAACTGAAAAAAACTTTTCCGCGCTCTCTCGCACGCTATATCGCAGAGCCGAATGGCGTCGATCTCGCAATGTTCTCTCCGCAGGATAAAGCGCAGGCACGCGAGAAGCTTGGACTGCCGCAAGGAGAGAAAATCGTGCTCTACGCGGGCAGGTTCTACGATTGGAAGGGTCTTGAGATTATCCCGCGCGCCGCCGCTCTTACGCCGGAGCTTCGATGGGTTATGGTGGGCGATACGCGCGAGAAATTTGTCGCCGTGGCGAATGAACCGCTCCCCGAGAATCTCCATTTCGCGGGAAGTCGGCCGTATGGCGAGATGCCGCTCTGGAACGCCGCCGCGGATGCGGTGCTGGTGCTCGGCACCAAGCGCGACGAGCAGTCCTATCGCTGGACGTCCCCTATGAAGCTCTTTGAATACCTGGCCACCGGCCGCCCCATAGTCGCCAGCGCCACACCCGCCATCAAAGACACGGTAACGCCCGGCGAAGTTCTTTTGTATGAGCCCGACAACGCAAAAGACCTCGCGGAGAAAGTGCGTCGCGCCGTCGCGCCTGGCGCGGAGACGGCCGCACTCGTGAATGAAGCTCTGCGCGTCGCGCCGAGCCACACCTGGAGCGGCCGGGCGAAGCGCGTGATACATTTTATCGAGTCTACACTCAATGAATCCATCATCTGACAGCATGAACCTTCTCGACTACCGGTCGGACGTGACCTCTTCGGCGGGGGAGGACGGCATCATCGCGAAGATATTTAACGTGGCCAGCGAGGAGTCGCGCTGGTGCGTGGAGCTTGGCGCGCTGAATGGCACGCACGACAGCAATGTCTGGAACCTCATCCGCAATAAGCACTGGTCGGGTGTGCTCATTGAAGCGGAGCATCCCGTCGTATTGTTTGAAGTCAATCTTTCGCAGTTGCGCGCACACGGCACCTCGCTCCGCGAGCTAGGATCTTTTTTCAGTAAACGGAATTATCGTCTCTATCTGCCGTTCCGTTTGCGCGGAGAGCTCGTACTCGGCTCAGTGCCGTCCCTTTCTCTGGTCGCGCTCTTCATGTATCCCGGCGCGTATCTGCTTCGTCGCACCAGCTTCGTTTTTGATATTTTGGCTTTGCCGCAGGAGAAATTATCGCCACTGCCAATCGTGTCAGCCTGGAACACACTCACCTACGTGTTCGGCGAGAACCTGCGCGACAAGGTGCGTCGTGGGCGAAAACATTTCGTATGAAAAAGATCCGCAAAGCACTCACGTTCCGCGCATCCTCGATCGGCGACTGCCTGATGGGGAAGTATCTGCTTGAGAACATTCATGCGGCGTATCCGGAGGCCCGTTGCTCGATGTTGGTCGCGAGCAAGGGCTCTATGATTCGCGACTTGCTCGCGGCATATCCATGGATAGAAGTGGTGGAAGCAAACACAAGACATCCGAGAACTATTTTTCAAGCTTTTAAAAAACTGTATCCAAGCGACGTCACGGTAACGCAGTATTCTGGTCGAGGAACATTCTCTACCGGTAGCAAACTCTTTGCCAGAGCGCTTACGCGCAGTGGCGGGTTGGCCGGGTTTACTGACGCATGGCCATTCAATCGCGGATTGTATGACCATCTACTGCCGTTTGATTCGCGTCGTGCTCTGCGTTTGCATGAGTGTGATGCGCTTGAAGCTCTTGACATACCCGCACGTGTTCAAGAAATAAAGCTTATTCCCAAAGAGGGGAACAATATATTGGAGAACTTAAATCTTTCAAAAAATTCGTATCTCGTTCTTAATCTTTTTTCCGGAAGCAAGGGTCGCGGGCTTTCTCTCGAACATCAGAGGGCGATTGCGCACGCATTGCAGGAGGCGGTCGGTGCGAATACAAAAATAATTCTCACCGGCGGTCCATCCGACGAACCTCTTATGCGCAGTATCAAAGAAGCGGTATCTGAATTGATTGTCGCACCGGGGCTCGCCATGCAGGAGCTCATTACGTTGGTGGCAAAAAGCACGGCGGTCGTGAGTCTCGACACTGGTGTGGGACACATCGCCGCACAGACCGGTGCACCACTCGTCATTATGCGCACCTGCTGGGGTTACAACTGGTGGAACAAAGAGCAGTATCCGCGAAATGACATTACTGTACTCGCGCACGATGAGTTCTGTGCAGGCGGGCACATCAAAAAAGATTTCCCCGCATGCCTTGATGCGACATCTCCAGATGAGGTGACAGATGCGCTCCGGAGGGTGACAGCGCTCTGATGTGTGCCAATCTTGCTGATGTGCGCAAATGGTGTAATAATTATCGCCGGATGGTCTTTGACCAGTCTTCAACTTCAACCTACTAACTCTCGGAGGGTCTCATGGACCATAAAGTAAAAGTGCTACTCGTAGCACGGTATTACATTATCGAGCCCTTGGGACTTCTGCATCTCATTGGGCTTGCCGTATCACTCGGCTGTGAAGTCGATGTGGAACTCGTTCCAGAAAACGATTTTACGGGTCTTTACCGGCGCGTGGAGGAATGGAAGCCGAATTTTGTCGGATTCCAGATCTGGACGGGGTGGCATCTGCAAACATTCGCCGCGTGTGATCATGTGCGCTCTATAGGACCACGTGTCATCATCGGCGGACCGCACGTCACGTACTTTACTGACGAATGTGCGAAGCACGCCGACTATGTCGTTCGTGGTGACGGGTTTCGCAACTTCCGTCGGATCTTACAGGGTGAGATTGGCCCAGGGGTACACTTTGACACCGAGCAATTGGCGGAGAAGTTCCCCTTGCCAAACCGTAGCATCGTATACGACAAGTATCCGGTGCTCGGCAAAAGTCCCATCCGCAGTATGATCACCAGTGTCGGGTGCCCATTCACGTGTAGCTACTGCTACGCGCCGGAGTGGAACAAGATGTACGGCGGTTTCAAGCATACTCAACGTTCGGTGGACGACATCATCTGCGAGGGTGCCCAGATCCGTGATCGTTGGGGCGCAGAAATGATCTACCTGCAAGATGATATCTTCGGGTTTGATCACAATGTGTGGTTGCCTGAGTTTGCGCGACGCTGGAAAGATGAAGTCGGTATTCCGTTCCACTGTCAGATCCGATTGGAACTCACTCGCCATGCTGCGGGCGATGGTCGGTTGGATTTGTTTGTGGATGCGGGGTGTACTGGTATTACGCTCGCGATTGAGTCGGGTGATGCATTTTTGCGCGAACACGTGCTTCATCGCGCGATGTCCGACGAGCTCATTCTCGAAGGATGCGCAAAAATCCGTTCACGAGGGATGACCTTGCGTACGGAGCAAATCTTGGCGGTGCCATTCAGCAATCTTGAGACGGACCTCTCGACGCTTGACCTCAATAACCGCATCGCTCCCGAGATGGCGTGGACTTCAATCCTCGCTCCTTATGGGGGTACGGAAATGGGGGACGTCGCCAAAGCGTTCGGGTATTACAAGGGCGAGAACGATGACCTTCACGAGCTGTTCTTTGACCGAAGCGTTATGCGTCATTCAAAGACGGCGAAGAATGTCATTGAGCCAGTCGTGCTCGCAATGGTGGAAGCTAACAAGGCCTTGGAGCGGGCGAAACGTCACAAAGACAGCCCGTTACAGCGGCTTACCGCAAAGGAAGTCGCTCCGTTTATCTCGGAAGTTTCTATTCGTGATGATCGGGACGATTTTTCGAAAAAGCATCTGCCGGGACCGAAGACTCTCTGCACGATAGAGTTTATGACGGATGCCGAGAACGACCGGTACGCCGATCA
>CALRBA010000002.1 GCA_943353835.1 Candidatus Nomurabacteria bacterium
AAAAGAAAGTATGAGACGGCAGGGCGAAGGGCGGCCCCGCGAGTCCGCGAGCGGGGCGAGCGCCGAGGCTCTGCGAGGCGCGAGTGATCATTGCTTCGGGCTCTGGGTGAAATAGGTTCGAGTTTGGTAGTATAGAGCCACCATACAAGGGACAATTTTTTGTGATATCGTAGATAAATGAGCGAACAAAAACCAGTTCTAGTCTCCGGAATTAAGCCGACCGGAGAACTGCATATCGGGAACTATTTTGGCGCGATGCGCCAGTTTGTCGAGCTGACCAATGGAGGGAAGTATCGCCCCTTTATCTTCGTCGCCGACTATCACGCCCTGAACACAATGCAGGATGCCGAGGAGATGCGTCGGCGCACCCGCGAGCTGGTGATGACGTATCTCGCCATCGGCCTTGACCCCAAGGATGTCGTCCTTTTCAAGCAGTCAGATGTGTCAGCGCACACAGAGCTATGTTGGATATTTGACACTATCACGACGATGCCGTACCTCCAGCGCGCACACGCCTTTAAGGATGCTGAAGCAAAGAATAAAGAAATCTCTGTCGGCACCTTCAACTATCCGATGCTAATGGCCGCCGACATCCTACTCTATGACGCAGATGTCGTGCCGGTGGGCGCTGACCAGAAACAGCATATTGAAATTGCCCGTGACACCGCAGAGAAGTTCAACCGCACTTTCAAGACTGATGTTTTCAAGCTCCCAGAGCCGCACATTATGCCCGAGGTTGCGGTTGTCCCCGGCACCGACGGGAAGAAGATGAGTAAGAGTTCTGGGAATGTCATCCCACTTTTCGGCTCACGCGACGAAATCGCCAAAGCAGTAATGAGTATTGTGACCGACTCCTCGGGCGACCGCCCAGAAAATGTGTACCAGATACACCGACTCTTCAGAAGCGATGTGAACTTAAACGCACTTTACGACGAACATCGTGGTAATTACAAAGCGTTGAAGGAAACGCTTATTGAGGACTTGGACCGCTATCTCGCGCCGATGCGTGCGAAGTATGAAGAATTGAAAGAAAATCCTGATATTGTTGAAGAGGTGCTCGAGAGCGGGAAGCGCGAAGCACGCGCCGTGAGCGAGACGAAGATGGAGCAGGTACGCAAGGCTATCGGTGTGGCATAATAGTTGATATGGACAGGATGCTTATCGGAGAGCTTGGGAAGCACGTCGGTGAGACGGTTTCCGTCTCGGGCTGGGTGGATGTGCGAAGAGACCAAGGGAAAATGGTCTTTTTTGATTTCCGCGACCGGAGCGGCTCAGTGCAGGGTGTTGTTCTCCCGAAAAGCAATGCGATGGAAACAGCAAAGGATGTTCGTAGCGAATATGTCGTTCGCGTCGGGGGAGTGGTGAACAAGCGTCCGGAGAAGAACACACAGGCCAATCGGCAGAACGGCGAGATAGAGCTTGAAATTATCAGCATAGAAGTGCTCTCCAAGGCGGAGATACCGTTTGAGCTTGGTGCCGAGGTCAATCTGGACACCTATCTTGACCATCAGCCATACACCCTCCGCAGCCAAAAGGCCCGTGACATATTCAAGGTGCAAGGAACGATCATCCAAGCATTTCGTGACAGTATGCGCACCCAAGATTTCGTAGAATTCCAAGCGCCTGCGCTCGTCGGCGGCGACGCCGAGGGTGGCGCGGCGGCGTTTGAGGTTGAATATTATTACGACCACAAAGCATACCTCGCCACCTCCCCTCAATTTTATAAGCAGATTATGGTCGGAGTCTTTGAACGCGCCTTCACAACGCCGAAAGTGTTTCGAGGCGAGAAGCACAGCACCACACGCCATCTGAGCGAATACAGTTCGCTTGATTTTGAAATGGGATTTATCAAAGACCATCTTGATGTGATGGCGGTGCTCACCCAGACTATTCGACATATCGTTGACCGTACAGGACTATCGGTCGCACTGCCAAAAGAAATTCCCGTGCTTAAGTTACGCGAGGCGCAGAAAATCCTTGGTGTCAGCGAAGACCCCGATCTTGAGCCGGAACATGAACGGGCGATATGCGCATGGGCGCTGAAGGAGAAGGGGAGCGATTTCGTCTTCGTAACGCATTATCCTGTCTCAAAACGCCCCTTCTATACCTACGAAGACGAGGCCGACCCCGGATATACTAAGAGCTTTGATCTCCTTTTTCGAGGACTTGAGGTCACCACCGGCGGTCAACGCATCCATACCTACGAACATCTTGTGGAGCGTATAAAGGACAAAGGTCTTGACCCTGAGAAATTCAGTTTTTATCTTGAAGCATTCAAGGTCGGTATGCCACCGCATGGCGGCTCCGCTACGGGGCTTGAACGCCTCACCGCGCGCCTGCTGAACCTGCCGAATGTGAAAGAAGCTACTCTCTTCCCGCGCGACCTGAATCGTATTGATACACTTCTTTCAACAGATGCAACTCTGGCCGAAGCTGATTAGCCCATGAAGATGACTTTGAAGAATGGGAATATTAAAAGTGCGTCGAAGAGCTTTGTGCGCATCAGTCTTACCGATAAGCCGAAAGGCACAAAGAAATTTGTAAGACAAAATGGAATAGAAACGCTTGAAATCGGAGCGGGAAAGCCTTCCGAAATGAATCTGCGCAAATTCATCATCCTTTGTCGCGCTATCGTGAACACAGCAAAGGCGAATAAGTGTAAGAAAATTGCGATTCAGTTTGACCGCACACTAGAACTTTTTAAGAATCTTCGCAGTGTCACTCCCGAACATATTTCTCAACTGGCTGCAGAGAACTTTGAGATGGCGAACTTTGACTTCAATCTCTTTAAGACAAAACCAAAAGAGGGTTGGGATATTGTCGAAGATGTATATATCTATGGGAAATTTTCGTTGGAAGTTGAAGAAGCTGTAAAAAAGGGGCAAGAGATCGGCAAAGCGGTAAATGCGTGCCGTATACTCGCGAACACACCTGGTGGTGATATGACACCGAGTATACTTGCTAAGGATGCAAAGAATGCCGTCAAGGGTTTACCAGTAAAAGTAACTACACTCGATAAGAAGCAAATTGGGAAGCTTGGTATGGGCGCGGTACTCGGAGTTGCAAAAGGTTCAACAGAAGAACCAAAATTCATAGTTCTTGAATACAAAGGCGGGAAAGGGAAGCCCGTAGTGCTTATCGGTAAGGGTGTTACGTTTGACAGTGGCGGACTGAATTTGAAACCTTCAAATTCTATATACGAAATGCATATGGATATGTCTGGAGGCGCTTCGGGCATCCACGCGGTCGCGCTTGCCGCGCGACTGAAGCTGAAGCAGTCGGTCGTCGGACTCATTCCGGCAGTGGAGAATATGCCGAGGAATAATGCGCTCCGCCCCGGCGATGTGCTCACATCGCTCTTGGGCAAAACGATTGAGGTACTTGACACCGATGCCGAGGGTCGCCTTATTCTCGCTGACGCGCTCACCTATGCGAAGCGATTCAATCCTTCAGTTGTTATTGATATAGCGACGCTGACGGGTGCTGTGATTTCGGCACTCGGACTCTATGCGAGCGGACTGCTCACGCGCGATGATGCGCTTGCTGAGCAACTCGTGCGTGACGGCGAAATTTCTGGCGACTATGTATGGCGGTTGCCGCTTTGGGACGAATACGAGCACCGCGTGAAGGGAACCTTCGCTGACCTGAAGAATGTGCCGGGCGGGAGCACCAGCCGATACGGAGGCGCCACAGATGGCGGTATGTTCCTCTGGCAATTCGCGAAAGAGCTTGGATGCCCGTGGGCTCATCTCGACATAGCATCAAGAATGACTTCTGCCGAGGGCGACGAGCTCGCCAAGGGTGCGGCGGGGACACCTGTGCGACTCCTCATTCGCTTTATCGAACAAAATGCCGTTTAACATAAAAACAGATTCATACGAAGGCCCGTTTGAGCTCCTGCTTGACCTTATAGAGAAGCGTAAGCTCTTGGTGAACGACCTGGCTCTTTCCAATATCACAGAGGACTTCATTCAACATGTACGCGCACAATCAGCTTTTCCTGTTGAAGAGACCGCGAACTTTATTCAAATCGCGGCGACACTTCTTCTTATAAAATCAAAATCGCTAATTCCAGATATTGCGTTAACCGATGAAGAAACTGCCGACGTTGAAGACCTGAAACGCAGATTGGAAGCATATGAAAAAGTGCGCGAGGCATCGCGTGAACTCTCGCGTATTTTCGGCAGAACAATGCTGTTGCCGGCCGGAGAGCGTGTTCCTGAAGTTTCATTCGCGCCGTCACACGACCTGTCTCCAGGCGCGCTCGCTGAAGCGCTCGCGCGCGTACTCTCCGCGCGCGAGGTGGTTGAAGAGCTCCCCACTGCGAGCGTGAAGCCTCTCGTAACAATTGAAGAAATGATGGACAGGCTCGCGAAGCGCGTTCAGAGCGCAATGACGCTCTCGTTCAACGAATTTTCCGGAACAACGAAGGAAAAAATAGAAATCATCGTATCTTTTCTAGCTCTTCTTGAGCTCGTGAAGCAGGGCGCTGTTGCCGCCGAACAATTTGGTACCTATGGCGACATTCGCATCAGCCACACTGCTCATTCCTCCGTCCCGCGGTACGGATAAATAATGACTGAAGAAAAAATAAAACACGATTGGTGGCAGAAGGGACGAGGACTTGACCTATGGTCCATTCCTCATTTCCTCTTCGGAATTCTCACCGGGTTTTTACCATCGCTTATAGGGATATCGTTTCTTACCGCGCTTACCCTTACACTCATACTCGCGATGTCGTGGGAAATATATGAAAAATTCGTTGGCATTAAAGAAACCATTCAGAACAGTGTACTGGATATTATCTTACCTATTTTTTCTTTCACGCTCACATCCTTTATTCTCCTTGTTTATCCTCTGCACCCCAACGACCTTCTGGTCGTCGCTATCGCTGTTTTGGCTCTTTACATATTTACTAATCTTTCCGGCTGGTTAGCCTACCGTCGCCGACAACGCGATTTTATGAATTGAACATCCCCAGTATAGGACGTTGCCGAGGAGAGGCCAGACGGTTATGATTAGATGAATGCTTACTCCTCCAGCCGCACTTGAAGCCCTGCTTTTCGCCAATGGCGGACCGATTGATAAAAAACAGCTGGTGAGACTTCTTGCTCTCAACGACGCAGAACTGGCAGTGACTCTCGGGGTTTTGTCTGACTCACTCAAAGAACGCGGTATTACGATTGTTGAGACTGCAGGAGAAGTAGAACTTCGCACAGCTCCTGAAGCATCGGTTATAGTTAAGAAACTGCGCGAAAGTGAACTCTCTCGCGACCTAGGGAAGGCTAGTATGGAAACTCTGGCAGTTATTGCATACCAGACTGGAACGACGCGCGGTGAGATAGACTGGGTTCGCGGAGTTAACTCATCCGCGTCACTCCGCACGCTTCTCATTCGCGGTCTTATAGAGGGCAGGGAGGACGAACGCGATAAGCGCCGTATACGTTACAGTCTGACAACGGACGCTCTTGCATACTTAGGAATTTCTCGTGCTGAAGAGTTGCCGCGCGCCAAGGAATTTATGAAATCTGTATGAACATACCAGATTTACGACAACTCGCCCACGATACCCGCTCTATGCGCGAAGCAGGCATTACTCTTCTTATAGCATCGGCAGTTCTACTTCTTTTTCTCTTAGTACCGTTTGGGCCAAAGACCGTACCCGTCGAACCTGTCGCCACTAAGATAGTGCCGGACTCATTTACTAATATCCCACTTCAAGCAAATGCCGTTATCGTCTATGACCTTGTAACAAAAGAGACTTTATATGCGAAGAATGCCGATGCACAGCTCCCGCTTGCCTCGCTCACAAAGCTTCTCACAGTCTATGCCGCACTCACGATATTATCGCCTGAAACTCCGATAATTATTCCTGAAAGCGCAGTATCGATTGACGGACCACACACATTCTCTGTAGGACAGACATTTTCTCTTTCTGATTTAGCCCGTCTGACTCTGACCGCATCGTTAAATGACGGTGCCGTTGCTATAGCCAGCGCGACTGCAGAGCGAGAAAGCCGGTCAGAGAGTGAGATGCTCGCTGGCGCGGCAGCCGCGCTTAATCTCTCGCAAACGTATGCGGTTAACGGTAGCGGTCTTGACGTGAACACTATTATTTCAGGTGGCTATGGTTCTGCACGAGATTTAGCTCGTCTAGCAGGCGCAATTGTTGAAAAGGCTCCGTATATTGCGGAGGCTACAACACAGAGCTTTGCAAAGGCAGTATCAGCAGGAGGAACGCTCTTTTCGGTAAAAAATACCGACCCGATAATCGGTTCAGTACAACGATTGCTTCTTTCCAAAACAGGCTACACGGACCTCGCGGGCGGTAATCTGGTACTCGTATTTGATGCTGGAATAAATCATCCGATAGCAGTCGTCGTTCTCGGCTCTTCGCTCCCGGAGCGATTCACTGACGGAGTCGCTCTTGTGGCAGCTACCATTGCACACTTCGCCGGAGTTGCATCTCTATGATTGACAGCACCAGCATTATTAAGGTATTCATCCCTGCTACGGCGGCATTCGCAATCGGAATTTTATTCGCTCCGGTCCTCACACATTATCTGTACAAATATAAGATATGGAAGAAGGTGACGGGCAAGATTGCTCTAGACGGATCTACGGCCACCGAATTTGCAAAGCTACGCGAAAATCTTCACGCGGACACGGAAACAAGAACTCCAAGAATGGGAGGAATACTCATATGGGCGACGGTCGTTTTTGTTACTCTCGGGATATGGATACTCGCACAGATATTACCGTTTCCGTTTATTCAAAAACTTGATTTTTTCAGCAGAAGCCAGACATGGGTACCGCTTTTTACTCTCGTCGCCGGCGCTATAGTCGGATTCGTAAACGATGTTCTTGACGTACATCCTTCGGGAGAGAAGGGGATACGCCTGCGTACGCGACTCTTGTTCGTCTTGCTCATCTCAAGTTTTATAGGATGGTGGTTCTACGTAAAGTTGGGTATGGTTTCCATCGGCATTCCAGCGGACGGAACGCTGTATCTTGGTGCGCTTATTGTTCCTCTGTTTATGCTTGTGTCGCTCGGGCTCTACGCCGGAGGAGTAATAGACGGCATTGACGGACTTGCGGGAGGAATTTTCAGTACCGCTTTTATGGCATACGCCGGAATCGCATATTTTCAGAATCAGGTTAATCTGGCAGCATTTTCAGCGACATTGACCGGAGCGATACTCGCTTTCCTTTGGTTCAATATTCCACCGGCACGTTTCTGGATGACGGAAACAGGTACCATGGGGCTCACTCTCACACTCGCAGTCATAGCATTCATGACCGATACTCCGGGTAATGGTTACGGTATCGCGGCGCTTCCAATTATCGCATTTCCACTCGTCATCACAGTTTTTTCAAACATAATTCAAGTCGCGTCAAAGAAGATTCGCGGGAAAAAGGTTTTTAGAATCGCCCCTCTACACCACCATTTTGAGGCTATAGGCTGGCCTTCATATAAAGTGACTATGCGATACTGGATTATTTCAATCGTCTGCGCAATTGTCGGTATGATAATCGCTCTTATTAAATAGGTATGAAATTTGTTTCCGGCGATAAAGTATTTTTCATGCTCATGCTCTGCATTGTACTCGCTGGTCTTGCCATATTTTCTTCCGCTTCTCTTGGATTACTCGCCAGAGAGAGCAGTTCAGTATCAAAGGACATTTTGCTTCAGGCTGGATTGGGACTCGGTCTCGGATTTTTAGCGTTGTTTCTCGCGCGTGTGACACCTCTTACCAGTATAAAACTCCTGTCGCCTTATATTTATGTAATCACGATTTTATTCACAGCTCTAGTTTTTGTTCCCGGAATAGGATTTCAGTCAGGAGGCGCCACACGCTGGATAGATATAGGCTTCACGACCGCACAGCCATCTGAATTCTTGAAAATCGGATTTGTCTTGGTTCTCGCGTGGTGGCTCGCTCCGCGCGCGCGCCATCTCGCGGACTTTAAAAAAGGACTACTTCCGTTTATTTTTATACTTGTTCTTCCGAGTGCTCTTCTTCTAGCACAACCGAATACTTCCACAACGCTTCTTATTCTGGCAACAGGTTCTGTTATGTACTTCGCCGCCGGAGCGCCGTGGAGAGACTTCTGGATTCTCGCACTCGGTGTAATTCTCGCCCTCGTCATTATCGTTTCAGTACGACCATATGTACTGGAACGAATAAAGACATTCATTGATCCGTCTGCGAATTCATTGACCAGCGGATATCAGATACAGCAGTCTCTAATCGCCATCGGCTCCGGCGGTCTGCTCGGAAGAGGGATGGGGCAAAGTGTGGGAAAGTTTAATTATCTTCCGGAGCCCGATGGTGATTCTATATTTGCCGTATTCGCAGAGGAGGCGGGATTCGTCGGGTCGTTTATTCTTATAGCGCTCTTTTTAGCTTTATCTGCGAGAGGAATAGTGATATCAGGATATTCTCAAGACCTTTTCGGTGGTCTTGTAGCACTCGGACTGTCGTTCTTAATTATTTTTCAGGCGTTTATTAATATAAGCGCGATGCTTGGAATTATTCCTCTAACTGGAATGCCTCTGCCGTTCATATCTCGCGGTGGTACCGCGCTTGTGGCCGTTCTAATCATGTGCGGTCTCATCCTCAACGTCGCATCCAATAAAAAAGCTTAAAAGCTGATATAGTTTAAATATGACCATCGTGTTTACCGGAGGGGGGAGTGGAGGACATTTTTATCCTATTATCGCCATTGCCGAGGCTCTGCAGGACCTCGTGCGCGAGAAGCATCTCATAGAACCGAGACTCTACTACCTCGCGCCAACTTCCTTTGACGAGCAGTCGCTCTTTGCGAATGGCATAACCTTTATCAGAACACCGGCAGGGAAGGTACGCCGTTATGCATCAATTAGGAATTTCACCGATTCTTTCATTACGTTAATCGGCACAATTTCCGCAATCTTCACTCTCTTCAGATTGTATCCCGACGTTGTGATGAGCAAGGGCGGGTACGGGAGCGTTCCGACGACCCTAGCGGCGCGCATCCTTGGTATTCCTGTCATCATTCACGAGTCAGACGCTAAACCAGGCAGGGCGAATCTTCTTGCATCCAGGTGGGCGTTAAGAATCGCAATATCATTTGAAAGTGCCGTGAAATTTTTTCCGGAGAAAGTCAGAAGTAAAATAGCCAGAACTGGCATTCCGATACGCAAGGCGCTCATGCGTGTAGAGACAAAGGGCGCGCGACAATATCTCGGTCTTGAAGAAGGCATACCGACCGTTCTTGTTCTCGGAGGGTCGCAGGGCGCGATGAGTATAAACGAGGTTTTCGTCTCTGCACTACCTGACCTAGTATCATTCGCGAATATAATTCACCAAACAGGACAGGCAAATTTCAAAAATGTTCAAGAAATTTCTCAAGTCGTTCTGACTAAAAATCCGCATGCAGAACGCTATCACCCGATAAACTACTTAAACGAGATATCGCTACAAAGAGCCGCTGGCATTGCGGACATAGTAGTTTCGCGCGCAGGAGCAGGCTCAATAGCCGAGATAGGCATTTGGAAGAAGCCGGCGATACTTATTCCGATTCCGGAGTCTGTAAGTCACGACCAGCGAACAAACGCCTACGCATATGCGAGAACAGGAGCAGCCGTGGTTCTTGAAGAAGAAAATCTGACGCCTCACCTTATCGTTTCTGAAATTAAGCGCATCACGAGTAATCCGGAACTTAGAAAGCGAATGAGTGCTTCCGCACAAGGATTCACGGACCCTGACGCATCCCGTATTCTCGCCGGTGAGGTACTGTCCATTGCGCTTACTCACGAATCATGAACTCTGTTGTCACACGATTCGCTCCATCACCTACCGGACTTCTACATGCCGGCAATTATCGAACGGCAGTATTCGCGTATCTCTTTGCAAAACATTCCGAAGGCAAGTTTATTGTACGCATAGAGGATACTGACGCGGCTCGGTCCAAACCGGAATATGAAGCGAACATAATTGATGCACTTACTTGGCTTCGTTTGCCTGCTGACGAACAATATCGCCAGAGTGAACACAGGCCTAGACACAGAGAATTGCTTGAAAAGCTTATCACTGACGGTATGGCATATATTTCAAAAGAAATTCCGAAGAATCCTGGTGACAGAGAGAAGGTAATCCGTTTCAAGAACCCGGGAGGTGCAATAACGTTCACCGATGTCATCCGCGGAGATATCACAACTGATATCGGCGATCTTGGAGATTTCATCATCGCTCGGTCTCTTGATGAGCCTGTCTTTCATTTTGCGGTTGCAGTAGATGATTCTGACGAGGGTGTGACGCACGTTATCCGAGGCGCGGACCACATATCCAACACCGCTCGACAAATGCTTATTCAGCGTGCTCTCGGTTTTCCGACTCCACTGTACGCCCATCTGCCTCTCATCATGGACAGTAATCATAAAAAGCTCGGTAAGCGTAGTGGCGCGAAGGCGATAACGGAATACCGCGATGAGGGAATTCTGCCGGAGGCGATGCTTAATTATCTAGCATTTCTCGGCTGGAATCCCGGCGATGTTCGTGAATATTTGTCACGCGAAGAACTTGTTCAGGCATTTGATATATCGCGCGTACAGAAGGGGAGCGCAATCTTTGACGAGGTTAAACTTTTTTCGGTAAATCAACATTGGATGCGAAAACTTTCTGATGACGATTTTATTACAATGTCCGACCTTGGGAAACTTGCGTTAAGGTCGGACATTGTTTTGAAAGTTGTTCCTCTACTGAAGGAGCGTGCGAAGACTTTTAAAGAGGCGCGTGAGATGCTTACCGGCGAATTGTCATGCTTCTTCAATAAGCCGGAACTTGATAAAAACCTGCTTCTCGCGAAGGAACCGCCAGAACGTCCAGGCATAGCAATATCGGCCTTAAAAGGCCTTTTAGAGCCCATAAAAGCTCTCCCAAAGGGTGTATCGGCCGAAGTAGTCAAGACCATAATTATGCCGTTTTCTGATGCCGAAGAGGCGAAAGGGAAGGGTGGCAGGGGCGCTGTGTTATGGCCGTTACGATATGCGCTCTCCGGAGTTGAACGCTCTCCGGACCCGTTCACAATCATTTCAATTCTAGGTACTGATGAATCAATTTCGCGCATAAGTAAGGCTATTGCTATACTTGAAGGATGATTCGTTACTTGTTTTTTATTTTTCTTTTCTTATTGTCCGCCGGTTTCTTTTTTGGAATTACCGGGTTCGTTTTAGCGGATACCGTCTCTGATATTCAAAGACAGATTAGTGTGAACAACAAACAGGTTGAAGCGCTTCAGGCAGAAATCGTATCGTTCCAAAAGGAACTTGATGTTCTCGGGGCTAAGAAGAATACACTCCAATCTACAATCAGTTCTCTAACTCTCTCGCAGAAAAAACTCTCAAGCGAGATTAAAGTCACGCAGAGTAAAATCGCATCGGCTAATCTTAAAATAAAAGAACTTACACTTTCAATCGGCGATAAAGAAACAGCTATAGCTAAAAATCAGAACTCCATCGCTAAAGCGCTTAGAATTATTGCCGAGAACGAACAGGTACCGCTTGTTGCCAGACTCATTTCTTCTAATTCTCTGCGGGAAGCATGGCAGACAGCCGACTATGCCGTTCAATTCAATCGGGCGCTCGCGAATGATATAAATGACCTGCGAGTTGTGCGCACCAGACTCGCGACTAACCGCGATGAGGTTTCAACAACAAAGGCAAGTCTTGTCGCCCTACAAAAGGATCTGTCTCTGCAGAAACGCTCTGTAGATGCGAGCAAGACCGCCCAACAACAGCTTCTGTCTCAAACTAAGAATCAGGAGGTCAACTATCAGCAATTAATAGCACAGAAGAAGGCTGCGGAAAAAACATTTGAGATGGAACTCATAAATCTTCAGAGACAACTTAATCTCATTGTTAATCCGGGCTTACTACCGAAGGTAGGTTCTGGAGTCCTCTCGTGGCCGTTCTCTACCGCTTTTATGAATAATTGCATGCAGAGAAAAAATTTGTTCGGAAATCTTTTCTGCATCACACAATATTTCGGCAACACATCTTTTTCTACGGCAAATCCGCAAATTTATAACGGTAGTGGGCATAACGCTATTGATATAGCTGCGCCAATCGGTACGGCCGTTAAGTCTGCGCTTGCAGGAGTAGTTCTGGCGACAGGAAACACTGATCTAGTCAGGGGGTGCTATTCATTCGGCAAGTGGATAATGGTGGTGCATAGCAACGGTATCAGCACAATCTATTCACATCTCTCCGAAATTGACGTTGATAAAGGGCAGTCGGTAAATACAGGACAAACTCTTGGACTGTCAGGAATGACAGGATACGCCACCGGACCGCATATACATTTCGGGGTATATGCGACGGACGGCACGCAGATTATGACACTTAAACAATTTAGAGGAGCAAATGTCGGATGCTCCAACGCCACAATGCCGGTGGCAACTCTCACGGCTTATCTAAACCCGCTTTCTTATTTATAAAATAGAAATCTCGGCTGGACGGGATGCGAAATAGTAAAAGGGGAGAGAAGTGTGGTATAATATATGTATGCTCCATCTGATATTTTCCGTCTTTGTTCTCCTTTTGGCTTTATCATTCTTCGGTATATCAATTCAGGCCATCATCAACTCGCCAATAGGCCAAGAGAATCTTAATTACCTGTTATATCTCGTATCCCAAGCATGGCAATGGATAATCGCATACGTGAAATAATAGCGTCTAATCGTTCTGAATTGTTATCCACATTTACTTCGTTTTACATATATTGTGCGAATGATGTTCTTTAGTATAATTAGCTCATGAGAAGCCATGACCCACTACCCAAACACATACTCCCCTTCCTAGAATACTGCGAGATTGAAAAAGGATTGTCTAATAATACCCAGCGCAATTACGAACAGTATCTTAAATTATTTACTGGCTGGCTTAAAAAATCCGAACAGTTATCTCTTCTGCCGCATGAGTTGGCAGCAAAGCACATATGGGATTATCGTCTATACCTCGCACGAATCTATAAAACCCCCTCCGGAGAGTATCTCTGCAAGAAATCGCAGAACTATTATCTCATCGCTCTACGCTCGTTCTTGAATTATCTTACCGACCGAGACATTGAGACTCTACCTTCTTCTAAAATAAAACTGGCAAAACAAAAAGAAGACCACACTGTTTCGTTCTTAGAAGTAAGCGACATAGAGAAGGTGCTCGTCGTCCCTGACATATCAACACCGGCAGGACTGCGCGATCGTACCATAATGGAACTATTTTTTTCGTCCGGTATGCGTATATCAGAGCTCGTATCTCTAAATGCCGACCAATTCACCTTTCTAAGTGATAAGAGCCGCACGAGAACATTTGAACTCTCAATTCTTGGCAAAGGTAAGTATGTCCGAACTATCTTTATCTCTCCCAGAGCCGCTGAATGGATACGAACATATCTCGCCTCTCGGCGTGATGTTTTTGAACCCTTGTTCATCAATCTTCGCTCAAAAGACGAAGATGCTAAACGGCTTACTCCGCGCTCCATCCAAATAATGATATCCCGCTCGGCAATGCTTGCCGGAATTTCCAAGAAAGTGACCCCTCATACACTGCGTCACTCCTACGCTACAGACCTTCTTTCTCATGGCGCGGATTTGCGCAGTGTTCAGGAATTACTAGGACATAAGAATGTCGCAACCACACAAATTTATACTCATGTTACGAATAAACGACTTCGTGATATACACGAGAAATTCCATGGTGGAACCAATCTTAAGAAATAAGTATGGATAATACCTATTTGTAAAAGTGAAACTCTTGTGTTAACAAGTTACATTCGCGATTATGTAATCATATGCCTCGTCAACCGAGTCAACAAGCGTATATAGCCTCATATCGCTCTCATCAATGGCGGCATTCTGCTCATAGAGAGTTTTTTCAATAAAAGAAAGAAGAGGCTCCCAATATGACTTGTCAAATAGGACAATCGTAACGTTACTAATCTTTTTAGACTGTACTAGTGTAACTATTTCAAAAAATTCATCCAAAGTACCGAAACCTCCAGGAAAATATACGTATACTTTTGACGCATACGTGAGCATTACTTTCCGCACGAAGAAATGGTCAAATCCGAACTTCTCTGTAAGATAATGATTGTAAGTCTGTGTCGCCGGCAGATTGATATTAAGTCCGACTGAAGCGCCACCGGCCTCAAACGCTCCTTTGTTCGCCGCCTGCATAACACCCGAACTGCCTCCTGTAATAATAGCAAATCCTTTTTTCGCGAGACGTCCGGCGAGCTCGGTCGCATGTTTATAAACATCGTCCTCAAGAGTGGCGCGCGAACTGCCGAAGAATGTTACCGCGAGTCCGTAACGGCGGATAATATCAAATCCCTCTATGAATTCCACCATTATCTTAAATATGCGCCACGACTCTATCTTTTTCGGTTTACAGACCATAAGAGGACGATCTTCAGGCATTGTTCTGTGCCCTTCGTGAATAATACGCGCCAACTTTTCAGCAGTATCATGAATTGAATTATCACGCATCAAATCGTCATTCATATTTTTAAATCATAGCAGACGATGCCTCATCGTGCCCGTATGGGCGCTAAATGCCTTCACAATTCGCCGCTGGCGTATAACCTGCCGCGCGGGCTGAGTCGGTTGAGGCGAACCACACCTTATTCGCGTCGCTGATGCGACCAGCGGCTGCACATGTCGGTAAATAATATTTTGTTCCGGACTTTGATGCGACGAACTTCCCTGTTTCTATGGACTGGCTCAACGCGCAGGCAACATCAGGCACGTGGACATCAAGTCCTGCGAGATAACCTAGTCCGAAGCTTACCGATGACGCTACTATCAGAATAGCAAGGATTAAAGCGTCTCTTGGCACTTTAGCTGTCAGACTTTTGCATTTATCACGCAGGTCTGCTATAGTCATACGGTAAAACTATACCATTATGGCATCAACAAAGGCAGGCGGGTCAGCAAAAAACCTTAATACTTCAAATCCAAAATACCTCGGAGTGAAGCTCTCCGACGGAGCTTCCGCACGACCTGGAATGGTTATTGTTCGCCAGCGCGGAACCAAGATTGAGGCTGGTAAAAACGTCGCCGTTGGCCGAGACCATACTCTTTTTTCTCTTGCAGCAGGCACAGTAGCCTACCGAACACGCCGTAAAACAAACTTCACCGGTCGTATCATCACCAAAACAGTCGCTGAGGTCCTTTAAACATTCAGTTTGTCGTTCCAATAGTAAGCTAGTATTTCTCGTTTTGCTTTTCCGTTTGAAAAAGTTCCAAACGTCGGATGATGTTTGGCAACAACGCGTGTAGACGAGTCGTTGCTAATGGCAGTTTCGTTATCTATAAAAAATCCAAGGTGACGATGTTTTCCTTGCGTTCCATCATCTTTCTTTTTATAACCCCAGAGTATAATCGCTCCATTTTTGGGTTTCTCAATTTCATACCACCCAGACTGTAGGATGTCCTCAATCGTTGCAACAACTGTAGTATGTCGTTCTTTAATCAAACCGAAAATGTATAAAATAGTTGTTACATATATCGCGCAGGACAAGTCACCGTCATCAAGAACGTCAATTACTTCACCTTCAATACGAAAATAAAGATTTCTAAATAGATTTGAACCAATACTATTCTCAATTGCTTTAGTATAAGAAATAAAAATTTCAAGCCTTGGCTTTTCTACCATATCCAAATTATTTTTCTGCCTCAATCGTAATAGAGAATTTGCCGAATGTATCAGCGGTAGCAACTGGTATATCAAAAGTACCGAGTTCTTTAATAGGCTTATCTAGTTTAATCGCGTCCTCAGGTATATCAATATGTGCCTGTTCCTTAGCGGCTTTCGCAATATCAGACTCCCCTACTGCGTCGTAGAGATGACCTTTTTCATTCGCTTTTACTTTAATAACAATGTGCGCTTCTGCAAGGGCGGAAATATTTTGTGTCAAGAGCGCTGAATTAATCTCCGTTCGGTCTGCTGCCTGTTTACGGCGCAGTTCGGCCTCTTTTATAGCTGTTAATGTCGCAGGAATGGCAAGATTCTTTGGAATAAGGTAGTTCAGTGCATGACCGTCCTTAACCTCCACAGCCTCATGAGCGCGTCCTATTCCCTTAACATCTTTAATTAAAATGACTTTCATCTTTTCATCTTACCGTATCTGATTTACATAGTCCATAGTCAAAATGTTTGTTCCTTATGCTGGCCTATAGGCTCCGATATGGAATATTCAACTAAGAGGAACTGGACCGAGATGGAAGTGTTCACGCAGGCTCTTATCTGATTCAAGAGCTTCCGCGACAAAAGAACGTACTTCACCAACTCCGCTCTTGAGATGAGCACGAACAAGCGAAACGAATTCATCGCATGGATACGGATACACCCATACGCTGTCTTGAATTCTCACGAACCCAGCGCCATCTAATAACCGACGAAGTTGGTTGCGTATACGCCTTCGTCGCTCACTAATATCAAAAATAAATACACGCCACTTCCCGTCCCAAAACGCTTGCTCTTGGATGGTGTATTCTCCAAATTCAATTTCTACCATCGTTTTTCGTCCCTTTTCGGTAATCAGAATTCGCCGCGCACCGCGCTCTCCAGAAACCGTCACGAAACCACCCTCTTCAAGCCTGATCACTCCTTGTCGAATGCGCTGATAGAGTTGGGCGCGATTCTTGGCAGGGCGATCCAGATGCTTCAAAAGCCGAATCATTTTGGGTGCCACAAGAGCGACACTGATAACCCCTGCAATGGCAAACGAACGTAGTAGTAAATTCGTAATCGGAACTCTCTTTTGCTTCTGCATTTTTCTTATTTTCATTATTCCTTATTGTAGCCTATAGGCTCTCATATGGAACATTGGTTATTTAGATGGTGTGTTGAGAACTGCTGTGTAGTGAAATAGAAAACAAAAAGCCACGCGGGTCCTGTGTCGCAATCATTTACCCGTAGTCAAAAATTTGATGGCACGCGCCATTTGAGGGTCTTTTTTCGCTATGGCGTCCGCTTGCGTGAATGGAATTATAATATCAGGAGTAACGCCGTTGCCCATAATCCAATTGCCGGCTGGAGTTATCCAGCGAGCGACGGTGACTTTCAGAGAACCGTCTCCGAGGTCTATCAGAGTTTGCACGGAACCCTTGCCAAATGACTTCGTACCGATAACAGTCGCCACCTTATGGTCCTGTAGCGCGCCAGCAAATATTTCTGAAGCAGAGGCTGAACCTCCGTCAATGAGCACTACTATTTTAGTTCCGTCAGGCACGTCATTGTAGCCGAGACTTGTGTGAATCTGATTTTCTTCTTTATTGTCAAAATCTTCAGTTACTACGGTAGTACCCTTAGGCAGGAAGTGGCTTGCGATATCCACAGCTGAATCAAGGTATCCTCCCGGATTACCTCGCAGGTCTATGACAAGTTTCTTTGAACCCGAGTTTTTAAATCGTACGAACGCCTGATTGAAAAGGTCGGCAGAACTGGCTGTGAACTGATAGAGCGCGATATGATACACACCGCTTGCTTCATCCAGACCGTCTTCAGTTTCAGGGACTTGAATCGTATCTCTGATAATCTTTATTTCTATAGCTTTACCGTCGCGAATAATTGTGAATTCAACAGTCGTGCCGACAGGACCGCGGATCTGGCTAACGGCCTTTTCTACCGAGAGACCGTCGGTGGACTTACCGTCAATCGTAATGATTTGGTCGCCAGCCTTAATGCCTGCATCATCAGCCGGAGTGCCCTTTAACGGCGCTACAACAGTTAAAACATCGTTCTTAATGCTAATCTCCATCCCGACACCGGCGAAGCTACCTGAAATACTTTCTGCAAATACCTTAGCCTCTTTCGGCGGGAAATAAACCGTATATGGGTCACCGTACGAAGAAGCTAATCCCTCTATTGCTCCGAATATACGTTCTTTTATTGAAGGTGCTGTTGAAGATGCGTTCGTAATAACATAATTCGTTTCAAGTGCATTCCACGCTTTCCAGAAATCGGTAAGGTCGGCGCTCGGATTCGGAGTCGCATCAAGTCCGTCTCCGATGAGCGGAATGCGCGAGACGATTGATTGTGTTGAACCGCTACCACCAACGAAGAGTCCTACTCCAAACGCTATTGCAGCTACAAGCGCGAAGGAAGCACCGCGAACGGCGATTGCATGCCCACGTCTATAGGCTTCTCTGGAATCCATTTGCGGTAGTTTAACACACCATTTAGTCGGAATGTGTGTATGTTATTCTAAACGCATGATATTCAGGCATGAGTATAAGGGCGGCGTGTGGGTTGACCTTGAACAGCCGAGTGAAAATGATATACGTCAGATTGCCGAAGAATTCTCAGTCTGCGAACACATTGAGAAAGAGCTTATCTACCCTACCCCAATGCCACTTGTGTCCGTTGACGAGAATATGGCGTTGTTGGTACTCCACTTTCCCACGCACGGCGTAAACGACGGAGAAATAAAGAGCCAGGAAGTTGACATAGTAGTCGGAAAAAATTTCATCATAACCGTACGCTATGAGGTCGTTGCACCACTGCATCACTTGAAGAAACTTCTTGAAGCACAGAGTCTGGTTGAAGGCCATACACAAATTACGACCGATGTTATGCTGGAAGTTCTTTTCGCACATCTCTATACGTCGGTACGCGACCACATCAATCACGTAGCCGATAACCTCTCACGCGTTGAAAAGGAAATGTTTGACGGTCGTGAGAGGATGACGGTGCGTTCAATTTCAAATATCAGCCGTGAATTCCTACATGCCGAAGCATCTCTCGCCACTCAAGAAGAATCTTTAAGCGATTTTATGAGAGCTATGTCCCAACTTAAATTTTTTGACGAATCTTTCAAGTTACGAGCTGAGCGTATAAAAACCGTGCGTTCAAACGTGGCGAGGGTAGTTAAGACGCATAGAGCAGTCGCCACGGAACTAAGGGAAACAAATATCGCCCTCCTTTCTGCGAAACAGAACGAGATAATAAAAATACTGACAGTGGTGAGTTTCATCTTCCTCCCGCTTGCCTTTATTGCCAAAATCTTCGCCATGAAGGTTGAGTACATGCCATTTGTAGACGACCCGAATGGTTTCTGGATAATCCTCGGCTTCATGTTTTTCATCGCGCTCGCGCTTATGTTCTATGTTTCAAGAAAACGCTGGATCAATTAGAAATATGGAGTGGTTACGTACCATATTCGGGATCCGTGAGCGAAAAAAGCATGGCCTGCCATCACCTGTTTTTCTCACCAACACGCTCTCGGGCAAGAAAGAACTTTTCATATCACAGCGACCCGGGATCGTTCTCTTTTATTCCTGCGGGCCGACGGTCTACGGTCCGGCATTGATTGGTAATCTCCGCGCATACGTCTTTTCAGACACGATTGCTCGGGTATTACAATGCGCCGGCTACAGAGTACAACGCGTAATCAATATCACCGATGTCGGACATATGGTCGGTGACAATGATGTTGGTGAAGATAAAATGAGTGTTGGTGCAAAACGAGAAAAGGCCACACCGGAAGAAATTGCCGATCGCTACACCAAACTTTTTATTGAAGATCTAGAGGACTTGCATATACACACTGAAGATATTCAATTCCCTCGCGCAACTGCATATATAAAAGAACAAATAGCACTAGCAAAAACACTAGAAGAAAAAGGGATTGCTTATCGTCTGTCGGACGGTCTCTACTTTGACACGCAAAAGTTTCCAAACTACGGGAAGCTAGGAGGTCTCTCTGGTGTAAAACTTGAAGCCGGTGCGCGCGTGAAGGTCGTACAAGGAAAGCGTCATCCTGCCGACTTTGTCCTCTGGAGAGTCGCAAAGCCAAACGATCTCCAGCAGTGGGACAGCCCGTGGGGACGTGGGAATCCCGGTTGGCATATAGAATGTTCAGCTATGATTCGCTCGCTCCTAGGACAAGAAATAGACATCCACAGCGGAGGAGAAGACCTTATCGCGACTCATCACAACAATGAAATCGCTCAGTCAGAAGCGATAAGTGGCCGAACATTTGTTCATTATTGGATGCACAATGCATTTCTAACTATGGGTGGCGAGAAAATCTCAAAATCGCTTGGGAATGGTTTTTCTCTCTCTGATGTTGTCTCAAAAAGATTCCATCCTCTTTCTGTACGTTACTTTTTCTTACAGGCACACTACCGCACTCCCCTTTCCTTCTCGTGGGAAGCACTCGCGGGAGCAGAAAGCGCTCTTGATAGGCTTTGGAAAATCTCACGCAATGTTGCGGGTGAGTCCAGACGCAAGGGAGCACATTCCGAGGTACGCGAACGATTCCTCGCATCTATGCGTGACGACCTTGCTACCCCGCAAGCGCTTGGCATTCTTTGGGACTCTCTGAAAAGCGAGGATTACACACCTGAAGAAAAATGGGGACTGATTGAAGATGCAGATACACATCTTGGTCTCTCACTTGTTAATACTCCTCCGGTTGATGCTCTAAAAGAAGAAGATATCCCGATTCAGATACGAGATCTTCTCATGCGTCGCGAAACTGCGCGCGCTCATAAGGATTTCAAGACAGCCGATCGCATTCGTGATGAAATAGAAAAGAGTGGATATCATGTGGATGACGGCCCATTTGGAGCAGTGTTGACTCGGACGACTTTTTGATACAATTGGTCTTAATGGCTACCATTACAGACCGGAACAGAGTTCCTCCACAGTCTCTTGAATCGGAGCGAGCCCTCTTGGGCGCGCTCCTACTGAAGCCAGACGCTATTCATGATGTTCTGGACATTATTCATTCGGACTCATTCTATGCTGAGAAACACCGTCTTATATTCGGCGCGATGCACGAGCTCGCGGGACGTGGAGAGCCGATTGACCTTCTCACTCTCTCGCAGAAGATGCAGGACCAGGGGCTTCTGGAGCGTGGTGGAGGGCGTTCTTATCTAGCTGAGCTTGTCGGTTCGGCTCCGGCTCCGGGAAATTTTTCTCATTATGCCGAGCTCGTCTCGCGTAAATCACTGATGCGTTCATTGATTGATGCCGCATACAATATCGGCGAACTAGCATACGACGAAGCGCGCGACACAATGGAGGTGTTAGATGAAGCAGAAAAAAGTATTTATGCCATCGGGGATGCCTCTTCAGCACATACATTCACAGCCATCGGCGACAAGATTCACGAGGCATGGGACCGCATTGAAGCGTTGTCTAAGAAAGAGGGGGGTATTCGCGGTGTGCCATCGGGTTTCCCCGACCTGGACAATCTCCTTTCTGGCTTCCACCCATCAGACCTCATTATTATCGCGGCACGTCCGTCAGTCGGCAAGACCTCGCTCGCTCTGGATATCGCTCGTAACGCCGCAGTGCGCCACAACGTCCCCGTCGGCATCTTCTCGCTTGAAATGAGCTCCGAGCAGATTATTGACCGTATGCTTTCTGCAGAATCATTCGTAAACTCATGGAAACTGCGCACGGGACAAGTTAAGGAGGAAGAGGATTTCAATCGTATCCGCGACGCGTTGGAAACGCTTTCAAAGGCTCCAATCTACATTGACGATAAGCCGGGCAACAACATTCTCGCGATGCGCGCGGTCGCGCGAAGACTCAAACGCGACCGCGGTATCGGGCTTATTATAGTTGACTATCTTCAACTCATGGCGCCGACTTCAACAAAGGCTTCTGACTCTATGGTCCAGCAAGTGACTGAAATCTCACGCTCGTTGAAGGGCCTCGCGCGCGAACTTAAAGTGCCGGTCATCGCGCTCTCCCAGCTCTCACGCGCGGTAGAACAGCGCGGAGGCAGGCCTCGCCTCTCCGACCTGCGCGATTCTGGAAGCATTGAACAGGATGCCGACGTTGTTATATTCATACATCGCGACGATAAGACAAATAAAGAAAGCGAGCGCCCGAACATCGCAGAAATTATGATAGAAAAGCATCGTAACGGCCCGATTGGTAAAGTGGAATTGTACTTTGACAATAAACGCACGACCTTCCAGCCGGTAGATAAGTCGGGCTACGGCGAACTGGCCGCAGAATTCTAATGGACCATATTGAAGAACTCGCGCGTGCGCTAGCCAAGCTTCCCGGTATAGGGCCGAGGCAGGGTAAGCGTTTTGTGTATTATCTACTCTCAGCTCCTGTGACTGAACGCGCAAAGCTCGCTGAACTTATTACATCGCTCGGAAAAGATGTTAGACAATGCTCTGAGTGCTTACGTTTTTATAACGGAGGAAGTACAGCAACTATTTGTAATTATTGTTCCGACAAAACGCGCGATGATGCACTCCTGATGCTGGTAGAAAAAGACCAGGACCTTTCTGCAGTAGAGCGCGCCGGTACCTATCGCGGGCGCTACTTCGTCCTAGGCGGAGTACTGACCCTTTCTGGCAAGGGCACTATTCGTGAAAAAGAATTATTAAAAATTGTTGAAAAAAGATTGGAAAATAATTTGAAGGAGATAGTCCTCGCGCTCTCGGCGACCAGCGAGGGCGAGCATACTACAGACCGCGTACGCGAACTCCTCGCGCCGTATCGCGACCATTTAAAAATTTCAGAACTCGGTCGCGGTCTTGCTACCGGCAGTGAGCTGGAATACTCCGACGCCGAGACCCTGCGCGCCGCCCTCACCAACCGCAAAGAAACTTAACAGATTCTAGCGGCCTTGAACGAAAGTGAGAGCCTTCCCTTTGAGAGCAGCACGACCGGTACGACCGATACGGTGGATGTAATCCTCGTAGGTGGATGGCAGGTCGTAATTGATAACGTGTGAGACGGCAGGAATGTCTATACCGCGGGCCGCTACGTCGGTCGCCACGAGCACACTCACCTTCCCTGCCTTAAAGGTCTCCAGCGCCCGCTGGCGCGCACCTTGGGTCTTATTGCCGTGGATGCTCTCGGCGTGAATGTGCAGCCGCGAGAGCGCCTTGGCGAGCTTCTCTACACCGAACTTGGTCCGACCGAAGACAAGCACCTTGCTGAATTCGCGGTCTTTGAGCATCTCGGCGAGTACATCAAACTTATCCTTCCCTCTTGGGATGCGCACAATGTCTTGGTCAACGCTTGATGGTGTATCACGAGTCTTTACTGAGATAATGACCGGCTGGTCTAGAAAATCGCCAATGAGTTTTTGAATATCCTTCCCCATCGTCGCCGAGAAAAATAGCGTGTGGCGCTCCTTACGCATCTTGGAAAGAATCGTGCGCATATCATCTATGAAGCCCATGTCCAACATGCGGTCTGCTTCGTCAAGAACAACAGTGCCAAACCCAGTGAGTACAAGCGCGCGTCGCTCCATTAGGTCTTTCAGTCTACCTGGTGTGCCGATAACGAATGCTGGGTCGTGCTTCAGTTGAGAAATCTGCGGGCTGATGTTGGCACCACCAACAGCGACCATACCGCGGAAGCCAAGACCCCTCGCGAAGCCAGCAAGCTCCTTCTCTATCTGTACCGCAAGCTCGCGGGTGGGCGCCATAATGAGCACGCGCTCGCCCTTCTGCTTCATCACCTTATCAATAAGCGGAATAAGAAATGCCGCTGTCTTACCCGTTCCTGTCGCGGCGAGGCCGACAACATCTTGGCCCAAGAGAGCATGCGGAATAGCCTTGTCTTGAATCGGCGTAGGCGATACGTAATGGCGTGCTTCAATATTTTTCTTTAAATGCGAGTTGATATCAAAGTCAGAGAATTTGTGTTCCGGCACAAATACTGGTTCTTCGGTCGTGACGACCGTTTTGTTCATAAATTTAGAAATCTCGGCTTCGGTCTCGCCGAATACGCCGAAACCGCCTCGGCGCGCTGGTGCGCGTCCGCGACTGCTGAAACTTGATTTGCTACCGTACCCACCGCGTGCTGAACGTCCCGAAGGGAAGCGATTTTCTCCGCGACTGGCTGGAGCATTCTGATGCGACCCGAAGGAGCGAGAAAATCGCTTCCCCGAGGGACGACTACTACTCCCACTATTAGATGATTGATGATTCCAACGTCCTACTTGCATAATTGTTTGTTGCTATAAATAAAAGCACAGGCCGAAGCCTTTGTATTGAAGTCTGCTCTCGAATGTAAGACGTTAAGAAATGGAGTCGATCTTGACCTTCAGAATTGGCTGGCGATGCCCTTTGCGCTTGTAGTAGCGACTCTTTGGCTTATACTTCACCACCTCGACTTTCTTATCTAATCCGGCGAGAACAACGGTGCCCTTGACCTCTGCACCCGAAATCACGGGCACACCGATGGTCGTGTCCGAGCCGTTGTCTACGAGGAGCACCTCGTTAAATACAACCGTGTCACCCTTTTTCAAATCCCCTGGGAGCTTCTCTATCTGAATAATGTCGCCATTAGAGACGACATACTGCTTCCCACCGGTCTTGATTACGGCCACTTCCATAGTGCCTGTACCATAGCATTTGCTAGATAAAAAGACAAGGCGAGCCGTAGCTCGCCTTTTGCTGTATCGCACGGCTTACCCTGTCTGAGCCGCGAGCGACCCCTTCCTTACGATGCCCTTCTTCAGAGCCTGAGAAAGGCTCCGGTGCTTCTTGTACAAGAACGGCCACAGCTTGACCGGACCATATTTGCCTTCGCGGTAAAACACCTTGAAGACCAGATTGCCCGCCGCCTTATTTTTGACCAGCTTCGAGACGAACCGATAATCGCATTCCCAGAAATCTCGCTTCAAGCAGTCCTGGCACAGTACGCCCTTATGCATATTTTCAGACGGCAACTCAGTAGCGATTACCTCATTCGTGTGTGCGGTTGCTTCTACATACCATGTTTTGTTAGACATCTCTGCCTCCTTATCTGTAATGAACCAGCCCAAACTATATCAAAAAATAAAAAAGCTTCAACGTAACATTTACTCCTTATTTCTTCCTATAGGACAAAATAAGGAGCTAGTAATGTACACATCTACCGAAGTTTAACTTCGATATTTACTCAAGCTCGGCCATTGGTTTATCTAGAAGTTCGGGTTCAATACCTATTTTAGCGTCGGCGATGCGGTAGACGTCTTTGTCTATCTTGCCGAGCTCTTTATAGCCGGCGTTATAGTGGCTGACTGAAGTGCCGAGCGAGACACCAAGCTTTTTATAAAATGACTCATAGGCAGCGACATGCTTCCCGAGCTCCCCTACCCTTTGCTGAATCTCCACTGCCTTTTCTTCTATTTTGAGCGCCTTGAGCCCCTGCATAACTGTTTGTAAATAAGCCAGAAAAGATGTTGGGGAAACTATAATGACTTTGTATTTGCTCGCCGCACGCTGAATGAGATTCTCATCTTCGCCACCACCGACCTGATTGGTCAGAAGGTCATAGTAGATGCCTTCGGATGGGATGAACATGAAGGCGAAGTCCATCGTTCCTTCCTCGGGACGGATATACTTCGCCGTCTCAGTGATGCGCATCTTGAGGTCGTTCACAAATGCCTTCTCAAACGCCGGACGCTCCGCGTCCGGCGCATGCACTAGACGGTTGTAGTTATCGAGCGAGAACTTAGAGTCTATCGGCACGATTTTGTCGCTGACAAAAACAGCCGCATCAACTATTTCCCCATTTTTAAATGCATACTGCATCTGATACATCCCGGGGGGTAACACATTTTTCAGAACAGTTTCTAGATAATACTCGCCGAGAATGCCGCGCTGTTTCGGATTTTTTAGAATGTCTTGCAGATTTTGCAACTGTTCGGCAAACCCTTGGGTCTGTCGACCGATTTCTTTTACCGAAGTCACTTCCTGCGTAATTTCTTTAATGAGCCGGTTGGATTCAGAAAATTGTTTGTGGTAGCTTTCTTGCATTGCTTTAGAGGATTCTGCAACGCGCGCATCCAGCGTGCGTGCGAGCTCTTGCATCTGTTGTTGGAGGAGCACCATCCCGCTCCCCTCTTCGGGCGGTGCTTCGCGCTTGCGAAACAGGAGATATACGAGAACCAATACGGCGATAATGAGTGCAACAGCGACGATATCCATTCGTATAGTATACTCTGTCATATGGCTATCCACGAAACACTTAAGAAATCTATTCCTGATGCACTTCGGGCGCATGACGAGGTAAAGCTTCGGACAATCCGCTCGCTCGTCACAGCGATGACGAACGAGGTCGTCGCCAAGAAACGAAAACCAGATGAATACCTCACCGACGATGAGGCATTCGTTGTTATTAAGCGTGCGGTCAATCAGCGCAAAGACTCTATAGAACAATTTGAGAAGGCATCCAGAAATGACTTAGTAAAGCCCGAGAAAGCCGAACTAGTTATTCTGGAATCATATCTTCCCGCTATGATGAGTCGCGCCGAGATTATGACTATTGCAAAAGCAAAAATGACCGAACTCGGCGTATCAACCAAGGCCGACGTCGGGAAATTCACTGGTACTTTAATGAAAGAGTTAAAGGGAAAAGCCGATGGCGGCGATGTGAAAGCTGTTGTGGACAGCTTGTTGTCGTGATGAAAATAAGGTTTAATAATGGTCAGATTGTAACCACGGAGAATAATCCATGAAAACGGAAGGAAAACCAAAACAAGTCCAGGAGGCGCGTTACCACGATGACCGCAAAGCTTTAAGCGCCATGGGTCGTAAAGGTGCGAGAATAGCTGCCGAGAATCGGGAACTGCAGAAAATACGGAAGCAAAAAATCGTTGAAGAAGTAGCTGCAGAACAGGCCAAATTTCTCACTCTCTCGCCCGAAGGAGATGTTCTTCCGCCTGACCAAAATATAATTGAAGATTTTAAGAATCAATAGATTCTACGCGGATGGAGACTTAGCCGGTGACAACGCCGGCTTTTTTTTGTTATAAAAGAAATGAGGCCCTATCGTCCTTGACTAAGAATATAAACACTACTACTCTGTACCATAGTAAGTAGCCCTTTCCACGGAACTCAACGAGAGGAGATACATCGAGCGCGGCGGAAGTTCCTTGTCGTTGCCTGAAGAATGCGGTGGCATTTTTTCTTTCAGGCGCAGGAATGGAGCGTCTGGCGAAAGCGTGGTTCTTGATTGGTGATCTAAGGACCATCCCGATATCTCTATCTTCCTCCTTTAAGATAGGATCAACTTGATGTCCCGTGGTCACTAAGCTTGCTCTGCCATCGCAAGTTTCATTGCGGGCAAGAAAAGAACTGAATCCATTCACGCACCCAGTATTACGGGTGCGTTCTATTTTTATACTTCCCTCTCTCAGTTTTTTTTGTTATAAAACATACATGGCTCCATCGTCTAACGGTTAGGACAAGGCCTTCTCAAGGCTTAAATCGGGGTCCGATTCCCCGTGGAGTCACACATTAAATTACGCCTTTCGCTTCCACTCTTTTTCCTGACGGACGAGAAGTGAAGCGTCGAAAGGATCGGCGAGGAGTGCTTCTACGATGCGTTCTGTGCGGATAGATTGCGAGCCTTTTACTAGAACAACATCGCCTTCTATAATTAGATTTGGAATAGCGAGCGCGGCAGAGCTAGCATTATCAAACAACATAACATTCGTACTTCCGTGTGCTGTGGCGAATGCTCTCGCGCGGATGCCTATGGCGACGATTATATCGGCGGATTCGCTCGCGAGCGCTCCGATTCGCTCGTGCTCCATTACCGAGTAACGGCCGAGCTCCAGCATATCGCCAAGCACTGCAATGCGCCGTTTCGCATGAGGAAACGATTTCAAAGTTGTGAGAGCTTCTTCAACCGCCACAGGCGATGCGTTATAGGAGTCATCAATAATAATAGAGTTATTCTTACCGGTGAGCAGACGACCACGGCCCGGTGGCGGTTCATAACTTTTAAGCGCCTTCAATGCTTCATTAAGCGATATATTAAAAGCGCTCGCAGTAGCGAGCGCGGCCGCAACTGGCAGAATCTGGGTCGTCCCGACAGAGCCTTTCACGACCAAATCTTCTTTTTCTCCGTTTATAACCACACTCGCCTTCATTCCGATAACCTTCCCGTCAATTTCATAAAATCCGACATCGTTGATTCTTACCATAGCATCGTCGGTAATGCCGTACGAAATTATACGTGCAGACGTTCTGACTGCATTATCCAGAGCGTACGGGTCGTCTACAGAGATGATTAGCGGCGCTCCAGTAGAAAGCGAATACGCAGGAAAAAATTCTTCTTCGCGTACGGCCTCCGGCGTCGCATACGCTTCAACATGTACAGGTATCTCCGGCAAACGCGTAACAACGACTGTATCAGGCGTAGCGATACGCAGTATTCTGAATAGGTCTCCCGGCTTATCGGCGCCTACTTCCAGCACGAGCATATTTGGATAATGATTCGGCAAAAAAATGAGTGCGAGAGAATTTTTTATAATTGAAACCCACGCGAGAGGATTGCACCACGGATTTTTAACTCCAAGAATGGTAAACGGGACTCCGAACTCGCTGTTAAAACTCTTTTCACTCTTACGCACTAAGAAACGTTTTGATAACACGGCAGCCACAGCATCTTTAGTAGAAGTCTTACCAACCGAGCCTGTTACCATCACGATGTGCGGTTTATATCTGCGCACAACCGTTCCTGCTATGAAAGCTAGAACTCCGGCGACAATAATTTTTAATAAGTTTTTCATTGTGTGTCTCCGCCGGAGGCGGGCCCGCCTTCTGCGGAAAAGCCACGATCCGGAGGTATTGCGTAATAATCAATGAGAAAATGAACTAGGTCAAGAAATGTGGCGTCAAGGGTTTCTGACGCATACTGTACTCCCTTCGGGTCGTTCGTATAGAGCAGGATGATAAAACGCGGATTGTATGACGGGAAGAATCCTACAAACGAATGGAAAAAACGATCGTCATAATAACCTCCATTAGGCTTGGTTAGTTGCGCCGTGCCTGTCTTAACAGCGACTGACATTGTAGGAATCTTGGCTTTGCCGTTATACAAAATCTCGTCATTCAGCGCATTCATCATTGCAATAGTCTCGTGTGTAGATGTAGCTGAAAACACTAGAATTTTTTTCCCCAAATCCAGCTTGCGCTCTATGCCTGAATTAAGGCGTATGGCGTTTACCAGATGAGGCTGTACCATTATGCCGTCATTCGCGACGGCCCCAAGAGCTCGAATCATCTGCATTGGCGTTACGGCGATTCCTTGTCCGAATGCGGCGGTGTCATAGCCGATTTGCTGAGGCTTACTAAGATTGCCTAGCAGAGCGCCGGTCTCGTTCGGCAAGTCCACGCCGGTTTTTTCTCCGAAAAGCTTAGTGAAATATGAGCGAAACTTGTCCTGCCCAAGCTGGTCTGCAATCCATGAAGCACCTAGATTGAGAGATTGCATAATAACCTGCCGCATCGGGATTACACCGCGTGCCTTCGCATCCCAGTTGCAGATTTTAGCCGTATTGACTGTAATGCATCCCGTATCGTTATATGTAGTCTCCGGAGTTATAACGCCAGCATCAAGCGCCGCCGTCATGGTAATCGGCTTCATAATTGAACCAAATTCATATACGTGTTCAACGAAATGGTTACCAAGCAGTGTCGGATTAACGCTTTGTAGATTGTTTCCGTCATATGTCGGGTGGCTCGCAATCGCAATAATCGCTCCGGTAGAAGGGTCCATGATGATTCCCCCGGACTCTTTACTGTCGTAACGCTGGTTTAGTTTCGCAATATTACTGGCGAGACGAGTCTGCACCTCTGGCTCAATCGTCGTAATGATGTCGCCTTCGCGTGCGTCCTTCGCATTCACCAAAAGATTTCCGACATTAGAAAAAAGTTCCGCGAAAAAATTCCTGTAGAGCGAGTCGCCAGGACGCGAGAGTGTACTTTCGTATATAGCTTCAAGTCCGGTACGGCCGGCTAACGTGTCGCCGGAACCATAAGAAACGATACCTATAGACTGTGCAGCGAGCTCTCCGCCTGGATACTGCCGCCAGCGCTCGCGAAACACTTGTACTCCGGGAATCTTTTTTTTAGAAAGAGCCTGTCCGTTCTCTTCAGAGAGACGACGTGCGACCTCTATATACACACGTGTCTTTTTATTGGTTGCGGCAAGAAATGCTTCGCGTGAGATTGTTGAAGAAGCAGTTGACGATATGGCGTTATATGCGAGTTCTGGGTCGGAGAGTATCTGCGGATTTATCGCAACAAGAAAACCCGTGGATAGCGTTGCTGCTGATATAAGAGTACCGTCCTTACGCGTGAAGTAGATGGAACCACGATCAAAGAGTCCGCCGCTGTTGGCAGAAAACTGCCTGTCGGCCTTAAGCGAATACTCTTCTCCGTTTACAATCTGAACGAAATAGAGACGTAATATGATGCCGAATGCGACAATAATTAGAAAAGCCAGAATGAGCCTGATGCGTGATCTAAATTGTGCGCGCATGATGCTTAGCGCAGTGCTGTCACATTCTTAGTCTGCACAAACATCGTAGTATAGGGACGAACGTAGCCTTCAGCGCTATAGTCGGTCGTGGTTGTACGCGATACGTTATAAAGATACTTTCCCTCAAGAACGGCTACTTCCGCCCCATCATTTCTGACGGATTGTGAAAATTCAATTGTAAGAGCCGCATAGCTCATAACGGTCGCGATAAGACCGATATAAATAACAAATAACAGCGCAACGACACCGATACAGAATCTCACAGGAGAAAACGGGAAATGTAAACGAAGTTTATGCATAGGAGAGAGTGTGCGTATCGGAACCTACTTGTTCTGCGTGAACTGCCGACCGTTCAAAAACACGTAGTTTAGCACTCCGAGCCCTGCGATTCACCAGAATTTCAGCTCGTGTTGGAGCAATCGGCTTCTTCGGCGACATAGCCCCAAGACCGTTGCTTGCCGCATCGCGTAACATGTTTTTAACAATGCGGTCCTCAATGCTATGGAACGAGATAATAGCGAGTCTCCCGCTCGGAGCTAGAGCGTCAAGAGCGGAAAAAATTCCTTCGCGCAGTGCGCCGATTTCATCGTTGACAGCAATACGAAGCGCCTGAAATGTTTTTGTCGCCGGATGAATTTTCCCTTCGTGATACCTCTTCGGCGTACCGAGATAAATGGCGGAGACGAGCGAGGATGTCGTGAGGATGCGTTCTTTTGAACGCGCCTTAACAATCGCGCGCGCGATACTGCGCGCGAAACGCTCCTCGCCGTACGTGAAGATAATATCGGCAAGAATAGTCTCTGAAGAACTGTTAACGATATCGGCGGCCGTCTCTCCCCCTTCTCCATACTCCATGAGAAGCGGCTCGTCATTCTGAAACGAAAATCCGCGCGGAGCAGAAATCTGGAATCCGCTCCAGCCAAGGTCAAAAAGTATTGCATCTGCTTCTCCGACACCGAGCCTCTCCAATATGCGCCCGAGATTGCGGAAATTATCGTTCACAAGGTGGGCGATTGGTCGTTCAGGTCGACGGTCCTGTGCGTACGCTTCGCGCCCGCGCTCAACCGCCGAAGCATCGGCATCAATACCGATAATCGTGCCTCCTTCACCGAGCTCCGCGAGAAGCGCCTTGAAATGGCCTGCCCCGCCCAAGGTCGCATCAACAACGGTATCGCTTGGCTGTACGGTAAGAGCCTTTATAACTTCATTCATCAATACGCTGTCGTGTCTGGATTCCATATCAATTTCTGTTGTCAACTTTTTCAGCGAACGCATCAGCATCTCGTTCAATATCGGCCGTGTACTTCTTCCACGCGTTCTCCTCCCAGATTTCAACTCTGTCTGCAACACCAGCGATAACTGCTTTCTCCTTAATAGACGCGAAGGATTTCAGATTTTCAGGAATTAGAACACGGCCTGAGCCGTCAACATCAGCGAGAAATGAGCCGGCGAGAAAAAGTCTAGCAAGGCCTCGCCTTGCTGAACTCCCGTTCACTGCAGTTGCGTGCACCTGCGCCTCACGCTCCCACGCTTTACGCGAATAGACGTAGAGACAATGATCAAGGCCGCGAGTCACGACGACTACACGGCCTAAATCCTTCCGGAACTTTGAGGGGACCGAAATGCGATTCTTCGTATCAAATGTGTGAAAGTATTCTCCGAGGAACATAATCAGATGGTCGCCAGGGGGAAACGGCCATGACTCCGCTTCCCACTTCACTAACCATTTCAGCATTATATCCCACTACTCCCCACTACCCTACAAATAGTTATCCCCATATGCAAAACTGGCACGCCAGAAGCGCGCCGATTGCGCTATATCCTTGCTATTTATTCAGAAATCGTCGTGCCAGTCCACATAAAGGACTATTTTCTCGGAAATAATAAAGCCAGCGAATCGAGTTTCGCGATAATCATATCTAACTTCATTTCAATTCTGTGTCTTATTTCTAGAATCCCATCCAATCTAGATTTAATGTCTCTTGTACGCATATTGTTTGTCACACTATCGCGGGCGCAGGAGCGGGAAAATCTGGGCCTCGCGGATGGAGACTCCTTCAAAGAAACTGAAGAGACGCTCGGAAATGCCAAAACCAAATGCAGGAGGCATGCCGTATTCAAGCGCTTCAACGAATTCGTGGTCGAACATCTGTGCCTCTTCGTCGCCGGCATCGCGCAACGCCTGCTGATGTTTAAATCTTTGTTCTTGATCAATTGGATCATTTAATTCGCTGAAGCCCTTGCCCATTTCAGAACCGCCTAAAATAACCTGAAAGCGTTCCACGACACGCGGATCCACGCTACTCTTTTTCGCGAGAGGTTCCATAGAGACCGGCACATTGATGAGAAAGCCGGGACCACCGAGAGTCTTACGTATCTGCTTCCACATTGTGTCCATTCCACGCTCTAGATTAAATCCTTTTTGTTCATACTGTATGCCTTTATTTTCAAGCACTTTTTGCACTTCGTCTGCAGAGGTCGTGAGAGGATCAATGCCAAATTCTTTTTTGGTTAGCTCGCAGAAGTCGTATCGCTTCCAGTCTGCACCTAGGTCAATAGTGAAATCTTTTATTTTAAAAACTCGTGTTCCATATACTTTATCTGCAACAGTACGGTACAGATTTGTAACCATCTCCATTCCCGCTTCGTAATCTTTAAATGCTTCGTAAAATTCAATCTGCGTGTAGTCCTGCGCGTGTTCGTACGACATTCCCTCATTGCGGAATATCCGGCCAATCTCAAACACCTTCGGCAGACCGGCGACCAGAAGACGCTTCTGCCACAACTCCCCGGCCGAGATGCGCAGATACACGTCCATATCAAGCGCGTTGTGATGAGTGATGAATGGGCGCGCATCTGCTCCACCTGTCGTGGTCTCCAGCACGGGCGTCTCTACTTCAATAAAATCTCTCTCTAATAGAAACTGTCGGAAAGTATTCCAGAAAACAGAGCGCCGTCTGATTCTATCTGCCAAATCTTTTGTAAGCAGAATATCCAGATAACGTTTACGGAATCTTTCATCTTCGTCCTTGATGCCGAACCACTGGTCTGGAACGGGAGAGAGCGACTTTGCGAGCATATGCCACTTGTTACCTAGCATGGATGGCATTCCACGCTTCGTCGTGAAGGCGACACCGCCAACTTCAATAATGTCGCCCGTGTCTACGAGAAGCAAAAAATTATCAAAGAGTCCTTCTGCGAGATTTTCTTTTTTGAAATAAACCTGTGCCTTCACCGAGCCGTCAAAGATGTCTACAAAGAGTGAGCCGCCGTGCTCGCGTATGGACATCACTCGCCCAGCCAAAATCACTTCTTCACTATTTTTTAGAAGTGTCTCGTGATTCTCAAGAAACTGGTCAACAGTGTGTGTGCGATCTGTGCGAGCTGGATACGCCTCCATTCCTGCTTCTTTCAGACGTTCTGTCTTCGCGAGCCTCTCGGCGCGCACGGTTTCTATAAGTGCCATACGCACTACTATACCACCTGCTTCGCTAAGCTACTTTCTCTATGGTATATGTATGCTTGCCTGCCGGAGTTTCAAACGTGAAGACGTCCCCCTTCTTCTTACCCATCAGGGCGCCGCCGAGTGGAGACATATGCGAGAGTTTCTTGACCCTCATATCGGCCTCTTCGCTACCGACAATCGTGTATTCGTGCAAGTCCTCACTCCCTTCTTTCTTAATAGAAACTTTAGAGTTGAAACCGACCTCACTCTTCTTCTTTCCGTCAGTGAGAATCTTCGTGTACTTCACCAATTCTTCAAGCTTCTTGATGCGTTCCTCTGTAGCAGCCTGCAGATCGCGCGCCTCCTGATACTCAGCGTTCTCCGAGAGGTCTCCGAGCGAGCGGGCGTACTCCAGATTCTTGGCAATCTCGGTACGACGCACCGTCTTCAGGTGCTCAAGCTCCTTAACCATCTCGTCAAACTTTTCTTGCGAGACGACGCTCTCGTGTATATCACTCATAGTAGTGAAGGCATTGTACGCGAGCATAGCTATTGCGCAATAGTGTTTGTTATCGCAGAGCCACCGACGTATGGGGAGTTGGCGGCGTACAGAGAGTCAAAGAGTTCGCGCATAACGTTCACAGCCTGCGAGCCGGAACCTTGAGGACCTCTTTCAAGCACAACGGTGAACGCGTATTGCGGATTCTCGTACGGGAAAAATCCAATCACCCACGAATTGCCGTATTGATTACGCGTTCCAGTCTGCGCGGTGCCGGTCTTGGCGGCTACTGTTACATACGGCAGATTAAGAGCTCCTGCCAATGCTCTCGTAACTGTTCGGCGCATGCCCTCTCGAACTACAGTAAGTGAAGAGTCAGAGACCGGAACTGTCGTATACATCGGCTCCTTATCTAATAGAAGAGTCGGAGTAAAGAGCTTTCCTCCGTTCGCTATCACGGCTACAGCCTTAACCATCTGTATCGGCGTCACCCGCATTGAATATTGTCCGATTGCCGTGAAATAGGTGTCGCCGAGATACCAAGGTTCGTTGAATGCTTCTCTCTTCCACTTCGGAGTTGGGAGTAAACCGTTTGATTCCCCCGGCAGATCTATGCCTGTTATGCTTCCAAGTCCGAACTGCTGATACCAATAGTTGAGGCGGTCTATGCCAAGACCTTTTTGATTTCCAAATCCACCGCCAACGGTATAGAAAAATATGTTAGATGACCACGCCAGAGCGTCTCTCACATCGAGAGGACCGAGCTTTTTCCATCCTTTAAATATAAAAAATTTGCCGGGATTGTACGGGTCCGGCAGAGAAATAAATCCAGGGTCATCAATAATGGTAGATGGAGTGATGAGCTCGTCCGTGAGCGCTCCGGAAGCGATAAACGGCTTTACGATAGAACCCGGAGCATATACTCCGCTCACAGTGTGGTCCAGGAACGGACGTCCGGGGTTTGACGTGTATGAAGCAATAATTTCCGGCGAACCACCGTTTGACATTACATTCGGGTCATAACTCGGATATGAGACGATGGCGCGCACGGCGCCCGTGTCCACAGACATTATGACTCCAGCGCCTGCGATGAATCCGTGCCTTATCACGATATTGGATATTGCACGTGCGAAAAGCCGTTCCAAATTCACATCTATTGACAGACGCAACGTTTGTCCCGCTTCTGCCTTTACTATTGTTCCTTCAGAGCGGACTTTTCCGAATGCATCCGTTTCAGTTAATAATTGACCGTTTGAACCGGAGAGATGTGCGTCGTACTCGGCTTCTAAGCCTGCGATGCCTGTCTCTGTCGTATCGTAATAAATTCCTTTTGAATCTTTCTTCGGATACGAGACATAGCCGATAACCTGCCCGAGAGACGGTAGTAGATAATTGCGCTTCACACTACCGTCTTCCATTATCGTGTTCTCTACAAGCACGGTACCGTTAACGTCCGTGATGATTCCGCGAAGAGCAAAAATTGTTTTTGATTCAAGACTGTTGCTCTTGCTTTCAACTGCGAACGCTTCGCCGTTAGTGATTTGAAGATTCCAAGTTCTGGTTATCAGAATAAAAAACAAAAGAATGAGCACAGCCGTAAGGTAGAAGAAAGTCCCTTGTGAAAGCGGTTTTTCCAGCCGTCCTTCAAAGCGCGCTCTGTCAAACGCGGGTGCGTTTGACGCATCAAGAAATATTTCATCCGGTTCAATTTCCGTATTCTGATATTGCCTGCGCCACCATTTCATTCTCCGATAATACCCGTCTTTAGCCTGCTACGCACTAAGAAAGCCACCGCGGTTAAGAGAGCTCCGTAGAACGTAAAAACAGGCAGACCGCCAGATAGAGGAACGTAATAAAGAGTGTCGGCGAACAGACCAATAGAGAGAGCTACTAGAGGTTCAAAGATAGAGGCACCAAGTGTGAGAAGAATCGTAAGAGGCCAAGGAAAAAACACTGTAGAAATAAAAGAAATTATAGTTAAAATTCCTCGCATCATGGCAGAGATATACCCGTATCGCGGATAACTACCCACGCAACCGAGAAGAGATTCAGTGCAGGCATAATTCTTAGGGTTACTGACGGTGATGATGCGTCGCTGTCTACACGAACGACTCTGCCTATTGGGAGCATTCCCGGGCCAGGTGCGTACACAATGTCTCCTATAGAAATTTCTGCGGAACGCGGAACAGAAGCGTCCATAACGCCTGCTCCGGCGCCGTTGATTGTTATGGGAATGCTTGCATTCCCGACCCAGCCGTTCGTGGACATTCTAGGAGCAGAGAACAGAGTCGCGCGAGAGAAGTTTTCATACACTGCGGAAATGATTCCTAGTGGTACATTGCCGATGCCGAATACTTTCATACCGAGCACAATACCGTCCGCGCTTCCTGCAGATAGAGCAAGCGTATCATAAGCGCTCTCCGGCGGACGAGCTACCACTCCGGCTATAATTCCCGTATCGTATGGCACGAGTCCGGACAGGTTTTCTATTTTTTTAATTAAAATCCGGTTCTCATTCGCGAGCGCGGTATTTTCACTTATCAGCTTTTCATTTTGAAACGCCAGTTTCGCAGTGTTGCCGAAACTGTTAAAGAATAAATAGCTCGTCTCTGAAAGTGAATCAGATGCGCGAAATATTGGCGTAAATACAGTCCAAAAAAGATTCGGTGCAACTAGACGTACAAGAAGCAGAAAGATAGAAAATATAAGAGCAAACGCACCCCACGAAAAGTTCGTGGGGGACAAGAGCGCGTTACGCCTAATTAAGTATGTCTTCTTCATCAACAAAAAAATCTTCGTACGGCGCAGGGTCCTCGGTCACTATGCCCGCCCCGCGCACAACCGTGGTAAGCGGGTCTGGTGCGACTCGGACCGGCACACCAAGCATCTTCGCGAGTATCTGCGGGAGACCGCGCAGAAGCGCTCCTCCGCCGAAGACTGTCACTCCGTGCTGTAGCACGTCGGAGAGCAATTCTGGCGGAGTCGCTTCAATAACCTCTTTTATTGTATCCATAAGCACATCCAGAGACGGAGCGATTGCATCGCGAATATGAGCATCAGTCAATATGATTTCTCTTGGAAGTCCGGTGGCGAAATCGCGTCCGCGAACGCTCCGTGTAAGCGCTTCCGAGAGCGGTATCACAGCACCGATTGCAATTTTTACGTCCTCGGCGGTACGCTCTCCTATGCCTAGTTTAAATTCGCTTCGTACGAATTCAATAATATTGTCGTTGAAGCGGTCGCCGGCGACATGCGAGCTCGAAGAGGCGACGACGCCTTTGAGCGCAATGACGGCGATGTCTGTGGTCCCACCACCGATGTCCAAGACCATCGTCCCGACCGCTTCAGAGACAGGTAGTTTCGCGCCGATGGCTCCAGCGACAGGCTCTTCCAAAATAATCGCTTCGCGCGCCCCAGCGTTTTTAGCTGCGTCGCGCACGGCTCGGCTCTGCACGTTCGTCACGCCGGTTGGCACTCCTATCACAACCCGAGGACCGAAGAGACGCATTCTGCCTCCCTGAGCTTTGTTTATGAGATACGTAAGCAACTCTTCCGTCACTTCAAAATCGGAGATGACGCCGTGGGAGAGAGGACGCACTACGCGGATATGCGCTGGCGTTTTGCCGAGCATAATCTTCGCCTCTTTCCCGACCGCGACGACCTGATGCGTCTTGTCGTTGACTGCGACAACCGAAGGCTCGTTGATAACAATACCCTTCCCTCGCACATAGACGAGTGTGTTGGTGGTCCCAAGGTCAATCGCGATATCGTTGCTGAAGAGCAGACTCTTTGAGAATCGTGGCATACTGAATTAGTTTGCAGTTTGCAGTTTGCAGTTTGCGAGAAGTTCAGAACGAGGAACTTTTTTTACAGCCCCTGTTGCGCGATTCACCACTTCAAAAACGCTCGTAGCAACAGCTTCTTTACCGACCACTATCCTTTTTGGAATCCCGAGCAAATCGCTTTCTGCGAACTTCTCTCCCGCGCGCACGTCTCTGTCGTCGTACAGGACTTCAACTCCAGCTTTCACCAAATCATCACAAAGAGTGTCTGCTGTCTTGGAGATTTCATCGCCAACTTTCCCGAGTGAGACGAGATGTACTGCGAACGGTGCAACGCTCTCGGGCCAGACGAGTCCCTTTTCGTCAGCGAGTGTTTCAACAAGAGTTCCCATAAGGCGTGTTGTGCCGAGCCCATAGCATCCGACAATGGGTGTCTGATCCTTTCCTTCCTTATCTTTATATGTAAATGCAAACGCCTTCGGATATTTCTGCCCGAGGTCAAATACATTGCCGACTTCTGTGGCACGCGCCTTCTTCAAATTTCCCTTCCCGCATTTTGGGCAGGTATCACCCTCTTTCTCCCTCGCTACTTCCACGTTCGCACAGTGCGTGCACAATTGGCAGTAGACAATGTCGTCTTCTCCGGCGTCGGTTAATGCCATGAATTCATATGATAATTTTTCAGAGAATGCGCCGCCCGAGGCTTCGGTCACCTTCACATCAAGACCACAGCGCTTGAAGGTCTTAAGATATGACGCTTTCACAACTTCATAAAATTTCTCAAAATCTTCTTGTGTTTCGTGGAAGCTATACATATCTTTCATCCCGAACTCTCTGCCGCGCATGATACCGGACTTCGCGCGCAACTCGTCGCGGTATTTCTGACCAATCTGATATATCGCGACCGGCAGGTCTTTGTATGATTGGACAAATTCTTGCGCGATTGGCGTGACAATTTCTTCTTCACTCTGTCCGAGCGCGTATTCTTTTTCAGTTCGACTTTGAATCTTGAACAGGACGTCCACACCATCCCAACCGCCTGTCTGCTTCCAATTCTCCGATGGGTGTAGCGTTGCCATGCGGATCTCTTGTCCACCAATAGCGTCCATTTCTTCACGAACGATATTTTCAATATTAGCGAGAACTTTCCGCCCGAGCGGGAGATAGGAGTAAACGCCCGCCATCTCTTTATGGATATAGCCGGCGCGCACGAGGAGCTGTGCATTCTTGGCGACCTCGTCTGCGGGCGCCTCCCTCCGCGTCTTAGTGAAGATCTTTGACTGTCTCATAGGTCACAGTATACGCCTTCCCTCTGCCAGAGGCAAAAGAAGAACTACCCGACAATCTTGAAGATGTCGTTGGCAGTAACGACGAGCATAAGGAGGATGAGGGCAATGAAGCCGAAGGCGTTCACTGCATGCGCGATATTCGGTTTGATCGGTCGGTGAATAATACTTTCAACAATAACAAAAAGGAGTCGTCCGCCATCTAGAGCTGGAATTGGTATTAGGTTGATTAGAGCGAGATTGATAGAAATAATTGCCGTGATAGAAAATAGGTAGCCGAGTCCCTGCGCCGAAGCGCTTCCGACGATGCCAGCGATGCCGACTGGGCCCGCGACCTGCGATAGATCGGCCGAGAGAGTGAAAACTCCGTAAAAGAAATGCCAGAGCCCTTGTGCGGTGAGAATCGTCGCGCCCCATGTAAGGCGCGCACCTTCAATAATTGCAGAGCCGAAGGAGAGCGGGACGACTCCGATGGTGGCGACTTCAATTCCGAGCGCGTAACGCGATGGGTCGCCGGAAGCGACGCCCGCAACTGGCGTCGCGATTATTGTTTGTTCTGTTCCATTGCGTTTTACACTAAGCGTAACGGCGCTCCCGTGACTCGCATTTATAAATGCAGAAAAACTCTTTGGGTCTACGGCCTTCCACTCTCCTGCAGAGTCACTAGCGCTAATAATAGAATCTCCCGGGACGAGTCCTGCGAGCAAAGCCGGAGAATCAGGAAGCACGTTTGCTATCGCAAGTTCTACATTTTTTGCACCAGCAATTTCACTATCAGAAAGAGCACGTGGTGTACCCATAATGAGGGCGCCTGTGATAAGTATATATGCGAAAAGCAAATTCATCGCAATACCGGCAATAAGCACAAGCGCCTGCAGAATGCGAGGGCGCGCCGAGAATGCTCGTGGGTCGGGTGCATCTCCTGGAACTTTTCCGTCTTCACCATAAATTTTCACGAAGCCACCGAACGGAAGCCAGTTGAGCGTATACTCGGTCTCGCCAATCTTACCGATAACCATCGCGCGAGGCGGATACCCGAGTCCAAACTCATCAACGCGCATGCCCGACCACTTCGCCACTACGAAATGCCCGAACTCGTGCACCACTATGAGCGCAACGATAACAACAATAAAAATTAAAATACTCATTTTATATCTACTGTGCTATTTCAGTTTCTTTTTTCTCCAAAACTTTCAGAAGCGCATCGTTACCGGCATCAATAAGCTTTTGAATTTCTGCCTTCAGACGCTTGACTTCATCCTCTCCGATACCTCCAGCATCTTCAGCCGTATCAAGCGCCTTGAGTGCGTCAGTTCTATGTGAACGAAGCGTCACTTTTGCTTGTTCAGTCTTATCTCCGGCTATTTTGGAAAGTTGCGTACGCCGTTCGCTCGTGAGTTCCGGGAATGAGACGCGGAGTCCTTGGTCGTCGGTAGAGACACCAACTCCAAAATCTGCGTCGGTAATCCCTTTCTCTATCGCTTTTAATAAGCCTTTATCCCATGGGATAATACGGAGCGTGCGTGCATCTTCAACAGAAACAGCGCCAAGTTCTCGCAATGGCGTGCGCGTGCCGTATGCCTCCGGCTTAATACCGTCTAGCAGTGTCGGTGTCGCGCGCCCCGTGCGTACACCAGAGAGCTCACGCGTGAGCCACTCCTCTGTTTCTTTAATATTTGCTTTCAATTTTGAAAAGTCATAAGCCATAGTGTTTTTATTATACCAAATTCTTCGGGAGAACGAGCGAGAGATGCTCCAGAATAATTCTTACCGGCGCACTTCGGTCGTGTAAATATCCTCGCAATACCTGTATATCTCCAAGCAATTCCCGATGTCGGAACGTACTACGTCCCGACATATAAGCTACCACTTCAATGCCGTTCACAATCGCAATCGCTTCCTCGCGAAGTTCCCTTCGCTCTTCTTCATCTTTGCCGCTGGTGAGTTTCTTAATTATTGCACTTCGTTTTTCTTTGCTTGCGGCAAGAAATTGCTCCGCAGCTCCCTCAATTTCTTGTCGTCCCGAGCGAAGTCGAGGGACTGCTCCTTTCAAGATTTGCACCCGTGACCGGAAAGTCGGCAACAGTCCACCGAGCGACGGCATGATTAAAAATAAAAACGTTCCTCGTGGAGGTTCTTCAAAAAGTTTTAAGAGCGCGTTCTGCGCTTCGTGATACGCGCGATTCGCAGAGATAACAACCACTTTATGTTCTCCGACAAACGGCGCACCAGCGACCTTCTCAGCTACTCCTCGAGCATCTTCTACAGAGAAAAGCCCGTAGCGCAGTATGCTTATATCGGGATTATTTTTTATTACCATTCCAAGCTCACTCTCAGCCCACTCCTGTGCTATAGCAATTCCCTCCTCCGCTCTCGCTTCTATCACAAACGCATGATGCATATTTCTCATCGCTTCGCGAGAATGCTCTTCTGATACGTGTCCAAATGTTTCAGCGCGACTCCGGTCCCGCGCGCGACGCAGAAGTAAGGGTCTGTCCCCAGCTTTGCGACGACGCCGGTACGGCGGTAGACAAGCTCGGGCATCATTCGCATTTGTGAAGAACCGCCCGTGAGAATTATGCCATTGTCAATAATGTCGGCGGCGAGCTCCGGCGGAGTGTCCTGAAGCACCTTGCGTATCGCCTGCGTCATCTCTCTAAGCTCCTTCGCCATCGCGGTAACGAGCTCGTTGGTGGAGATTTCAACAGTGCGCGGGAGCCCGCTCATGAGGTCTCGCCCCTTAACCGCCATGGTGAGTTCTTCATTAATCGGCACTGCGGCGCCTACCTTTATCTTCAATTCTTCCGCAGTTTTCTCTCCGATGGCGAGATTGTGAGTTTTCTTCACATGGTCAATAATCGCGCGGTCTAGCCGGTCTCCCGCACATTTCACGCTTGTTGATGCGACGATTCCGCCGAGAGATATCACAGCTACATCTATCGTTCCGCCACCGATGTCCGCGACCATTCTGCCCATAGGCTCGTGTATTGGAATACCTGCACCGATAGCTGCGAGTATCGGCTCCTTAACCACATATGCGTTCTTAGCGCCGGCTCGCATAGCCGCTTCAATAACGGCGCGCTTCTCCGTTGATGTAACTCCTGCCGGAACAGACAGAAGTACCGTCGGCTTAAACGGATTCCTGCCGAGTGCCTTCTTCATAAAATATCGGAGCATTGCCTCGGTGATGCGGTAATCCGAAATCACTCCGTCCTTCATCGGGCGATATGCGATTATATCGTCCGGTGTTCTACCTATCATCTGCTTGGCCTCTTCGCCGATGGCGAGGATTTTATTGCCACCGCGATTACCGTGAGACTTACCCACCGCAACCACAGACGGTTCGTTGATAATGACACCCTTACCGGGCACAAATACCAAAACATTGGTAGTTCCTAGGTCTATGCCGAGTTTTGGAGAAAAGAAGGACATTGAAGCCATCATAAGTGGTACTATGCCCCCATGCAAGGAGAAATGAATTTCGTTGTTCTAGGCGGGAAAAAACTCTCGGGGAGAGTTGAAACTTCGCGGTCTAAGAACGGCGCTGTCGCTCTGCTCGCAGCATCACTCCTAAATAAAGGCATTACAACACTAGAACATATGCCGAGGATAGAAGAAGTAAACAGGCTTATTGAAGTGCTTCTTTCTATCGGCGTTTCTGTGAAGTGGCTGGGTACAAATGTTGTTATAACTCCACCTAATAAAATTACTCTTAAGACAATTGACCGAGTTGCTGCGACTAAGACACGAAGCATCCTGATGTTCATAGGCTCTCTCATTCATCTGTTCAAAAAGTTTGATTTACCGCAATCAGGCGGATGTACGCTCGGACTCCGAAGTGTGCGGTCGCATCTTCTCGCTTTAGAAAAATTTGGTGTTGATATAGAAGCACGCTCAGGGAGTTACAGCGTCACTCACACAAAGCTCGCACCAGCAGAAGTGATTCTCTATGAATCAAGTGACACGGCGACCATCAATGCGCTCCTCGCCGCCGCACGAATAAACGGCACATCGGTTATTAAGTACGCCTCGGCCAATTACCAAGTGCAGGAAGTGTGCGGATTTCTACGAGTTCTCGGTGTCGGTGTTGACGGTATTGGTTCGACTACGCTCACCATAAACGGCCTTAAAAATATCAACAAAGACGTTTCTTACAGTGTTGCCGAGGACCCGACTGATGCGATGTTCTTCATTTCCTCTGCAATCCTAACGAACTCCGCCATCACTATTACCGCCGTTCCTATTGAATTTCTGGAAGTTGAATTATTAATTCTTGAAAAAATGAGGCTGAAGTTCAAAATATCAAAACCAAGATTGTCGGAAAATGGCATCACAAAGCTCGTTGATATTTTTATTAAACCTTCAAAACTTATTGCCTTCCACGAAAAGATTCACGCGCGTCCGTATCCGGGTTTAAATATTGACAATCTGCCATTCTTCGCTGTTATAGCGACGCAGGCCAAGGGTACGACGCTTATCCACGATTGGGTCTATGAGAAGCGTGCTATTTATTACACAGAGCTAGACCGGCTCGGCGCGACGACTAATCTTCACGACCCGCATCGTATCTCTATTGAGGGTCCTAAGAAGTTGATGGCCACAGAACTCGTCTGCCCGCCTGCGCTACGCCCTGCGACAATTATCCTCGTCGCTATGCTTGGTGCCTCTGGCCGTTCAACTCTGCGAAATGTTTACAGCATCAACCGCGGTTACGAGGATATCGTGAATCGTCTTCAGAAACTGGGGGCATCTATTGAAGTATCATGAAGTCTATTCGCGATATTTTGCCCGATATTAGGAAAAAAGCGGAGAGTGCGCCAAGAGGGAGGAAGCGCCAGACCGAACGCGGTGAAATAATGCGGTTCTTTCTCCGTCATCTTAATTATTCGCGCAAACAGGACGGGCTCATACCTATGACGATGGCACATTTGGGCACCGTACTTGAAAAAATCCCGACGCAAGATTTGTACTATTTAAAAAGCGTCTGCAGTCAGGCGAAAAGTTTCAGTAAAACCTTCTGGTGGGAACTGGACCCAACTAAACACTAAATTTATATGAAAGAAATTATACAGGACGGTGCGGAGGTGCTACGAGAAATCGCAAAGCCAGTGCCGGAAAATATGTTCGACTCGGCAGAATTGTCGCGCCTTATTGCTGACATGACCGAAGCGCTCGACGCATTTCCTGAAGGTGTGGCTATTGCAGCACCACAGATTGGCGTTTCGTATCGTCTATTTCTCGTGCGGAAGGATCGGACATTGCCTCCGCCTCCCGGTAACCAAGGTCAAACCTTGGCCCAGAATTCTCAAGGTTTGACCTTAAAGCCGGAAGTGGAAGTGTATATAAATCCTGAAATCGTGAAGACTTCGCGTAAGAGAGCGAAGGCAGACGAAGGGTGCCTATCTGTGCACGGCGTCTACGGGACGACCACGCGACATGAACGCGCCACAATTAAGGCTCGCCGTATTGACGGTTCGCATTTTGAGCGAGGAGCGGGCGGACTTATGGCGCAGATATTTGAACACGAAGTAGACCATTTAAACGGTATTTTATTTATTGACCACGCAGAACATATAATTCGTATCCCTCACGTGTCGGAACATCGTTTTGCGTACTTCGGCACTCCAACGGTTGCCGCCCACACACTCGCGGAGCTCATAAAAAAAGGTTTTATACCAGATGTTGTCGTGACGTCTCCTGATACACAAAAGGGGCGTGGTCTAGTTCTTACACAGTCAGAAACAAAAACTCTCGCTCTCACACACAGCATTCCAGTCATAACTCCAGAAAAATTGGACGGGACAGCGATAAAAGATATAAGCGCGTTCGGGTGCGAGTATGCTGTTTGTGTCGCATACGGCAAAATATTTCCGGAAACACTCATAAATGTATTTCCGATGGGCGTGTTAAATGTGCACTACTCTCTACTGCCGAAGTATCGTGGTGCAACGCCTCTTGAGACGGCACTTCTTAACGGCGAGAATGAAACAGGAGTTACTATTCAGAAAATGGTTAGAGAACTTGACGCAGGAGACATACTCGCGCAGGAAGCGACGCCTATCGGGAAGGATGAAACGGCACGCGAACTGCGACCTCGTCTAATCCAGATGGGCGCAAACCTACTCACCGAAACACTCCCCGCATATCTCTCTGGCGCCATTACGCTGTTCGTACAGGATGCAACATTGGCGACGCGCGCGTATAAAATTAAAAAAGAAGACGGGCTTCTGTACTTATCTGCTCCCGCAGAAGAAAACTGGAACAAGTATCGCGCGTACGCTGACTCAATCGGTACGTATTTTTTTGAAAACGGTAAAAGAATTAAAATCACGCTCGCGGAATTCGCCAAAGGCGAATTCCGCGTTCTGCGTGTCATCCAAGAAGGCAAACGCGAAACTGTGTATGCCGATCTCTTCCAATAAATTTTATATATTGGTATACTGTCTATCTTCTTAATAAATAATAAAAACTACCATGGCCCACGCACCGCTTTCAGAGGAAGTCCACATTCCCGACGTGGTTTTTAAAACGCGCGTGCGCGACGAGTCCGTCGGTGGCGAAAATCCGTACCGTTGGCAGGACGTTTCTTCAAAAGAAATTTTTGACGGCAAGAAAGTCGTCGTTTTCGGGCTCCCGGGCGCGTTTACACCAACCTGCTCATCTACGCATGCACCAGGCTTTGAAAAGAAGTATGACGATTTCAAAGCTGTTGGCATTGATGAAGTCTACTGCGTGTCAGTCAATGACGCGTTCGTGATGAAGCAGTGGGCCGATAAGCTTGGCATCACGAAGGTGAAGATGCTCCCCGACGGCAACGCCGCCTTTACTCGCGGCATGGGTATGCTCGTGAAGAAAGAGGACCTAGGCTTTGGCGATCGGAGTTGGCGCTACTCCATACTCGTGGAAGACAGTGTCATCAAGAAACTCTTCATTGAACAGGGGCTCACCGATAACTGCCCCGACGACCCGTTTGAAGTATCGGACGCCGACACGATGCTCACCTACCTCAAGGGGCGTACCACGTAGGTAAACTCTTTTCTTACCCTACTGCCCGAAGCGCAACATCCGCTTAATAGCGGCTCCGCCACGCTTCCAGAGCTTTCTCGCGCGACCACGAGATTTACGAATTTCTGATTCAAGCTCGCTCCTTACTCTGTCTGCGGCGCTCTCTGGAGAGGGCTTCACCGCTTCGGCGTGATAGACCTGACCGTCAACAACGAGTCGCGCGACGAGACGACAAGGTTTGGACGAACGCCCCTCTGATGGAGCCTGTTCAATCTCTATTTCAAGTAATGCATTATCTCCTTTTTCTCCAAGCAGACGGAGCGGGGCTACAAGCTTCTCTTCAATAATCGCTTCTGTCTCTGGAGAAAGCCTGTACTTCGTCGCATTGATTGTGATGTTCATAGTGCAAAAAATTAGTGTTTAGGATATTGTGCTCGCAGATACGCGATTATGTCGCCCGATTCGTACATTTCCACACCGTGTTCGCTGTCCACGAGATACGGCACTTGCCTTTTCCCTCCGCGCGCGACAAGCTCTGTCGCCACAGCGTCATCTGCGATATTCTTCTCTTCAAATTCAATTCCCAATTCCTTCCCCGTGTTCAGTACTTTCGCGCAAAACGGACATCCTGTTTTTACATAGAGTGTAAGCATTTGATAAGTATAGCAGATACGCTAGAATGCATTCACGCATCTCCGCCAGCTGGCGGATCGCGACGCGCGTTAGTGACATTCCGCGGTAGCTCAGTGGTAGAGCGGCTCCCTGTTAAGGAGTTGGTCGTAGGTTCGAATCCTACCCGCGGAGCAAGACAGGATTTTTAGAGTAGAGTTCGTCCAAATCACTAGCATTTAAGCCGTTACTTAGCGGTTCGAACCTATCGTTGATTTCTCGTGCAACCGGCGCGGCTGTTTCGAGGCGTTTAAGAGAGTCCGGTAGCAAAACACTGAATACTTTGTTGAAAAGCTGGAGGTTCGAACCAAGAGCATAAAGAATCTCTTTTTTCTTCGCCAGCGTACCATTCTTAAATTCTGAAGCTGCTCGCTCTGCAAAGGCGAGATGTTTCTCGACATCATCAAGCCAACTATCAAAGCGACCATGCGCATCGTTCAGTAATTCCTCGGCCCGCGCCTTCTCTTGCGTCAGAATTCCTTTCCGGTGCGTAAACTCCTCTGCAGTAATCTCACCGGCGGCTCGTAGATCAATCAGGTTATCGAGCTTCTTGGCTATCTGGTCGTACTCCTTTCGCTGTCCTGTCATAATCTTCTCCCGAGTCTCTGCCTCTCCCTTATTCTGCTCTCGCAAGACGCTCATTGCCCATGTACGGAAAGAAGGCGGGATTTCAATTCGTCCGAGAACCGTGGCTATCTGCTTCTCCAACGTTGCTTCTTCAATAACTTTCTGGCTACATTTAACTTCCTTCCGCTTCGTGCAGTGATAGTAAATATAATTATGAACCTTTCCATTCTTCTGCCGCTTCAGCTTATGTTCAGCCGTAATCATCGCTCCGCACTCTCCACAGAAGATTGGGCCTCGCAGAGCAAAATCATATTCCTTTGGACGCGTCGATACCTTACCTAAAAGAAACTGGATCTTGTCGAACTCTTCGCGCGTAATCATTGGCTCATGATTTCCGTGATGCAAAGTTCCTTTCGGATATTCAAAATCGCCATAATAAAAAGGGTCACTAAAAATCCTATATACCGTGGCTCGTGCTATTTTATTTCCCTGCCGTGTCGTCAGTCCCCATTTTCCACTAGCAACCTCCCATACCTTTTGAGGGTTGTATTGACCCGTCAGCATCAAGTCCCACATCTTCCGCACTAACGGGAATCGCTCTGCATCTACAATTATTTCTTTCTCGCCTTTGAACTTGAGAGGGTTGGACATGTAGCCGATGGTCGCGTAGGTCGGATACCATCCTCGCTCCGCTTTTGCTCTCAAACCACGCTTTGTATCAACGCTTAAATCACGAATGAACTGATTGGCCATGCCAAGCTCAACGGCCATCATAAGAACATTGTCAGTCGAGTAGTAAGCCCTTCCGAAGGTCTGAATTTGCCTCAAGACGCCCTGTTGGAGCATCCAGCTTATCTGGCCACCGTCGATAGGGTTGCGGGCCAAACGGTTGAGTTTCCAGCATAGAATCCCATCCGCTTCTCCTGCCTGAACCCGCATCAGCATCTGATTAAAGACTGGACGACCTGGACCCTTGGCGGACTGCGATTCCGAAAATCTATCCACCACCTCTAAACCCATTTCGTCAGCAATCTTCTGAAGCTCTGCAATTTGTGAATCAATAGAGGCCATCTGCCGGTCTTCACTTTCCGAGGACTTTCGGGCGTACAGGAAATATCGCACCTTCTCTCGTCCTGCATCCATCTTCATATACCTCATATGGTACCGCTAATTTGCCTCCCAGAGACGAGTTTCCCCTTCCACCCCTCAGGCGCATATACCGCTTCCACAAGCCTTACAATCGTCGTCCCGAGCCTCTCTGCCTCCTTCCTATCCAGATCCACGCCGTACTCAGCTCTATAGAGAGCTATAAGTTCATCGAGGCGAGAATCCGAGATCTTCATACTCCTAACTTTTCTCCTGCTTCCTTAGAAAGGAATGTCCTCGGGACGAATATCCATCTCCGTCTTGTCTACATCTGTAGTAACGTTCACAATGTTCACGTCATTCACTTCGCCTTTGATATCAAAGTCTGTGATTCCAAGCCGTTCTTTCCAGAGATCAATACGTTCTTGATTTCTCGAAATTGACAAGCAAAATCCACGACTAGTTCGATCTGCTTTCAAATGTAGCCTAGCGCGAAGAATCCAGCCCACTTTCTTTGCGCTTACTGACTCACCGCTCTCCCAATCCAGATTCATCTCTTTCGCAATCTCTTTAACTAGAACCCCATCGATCTCCGTTTTCTCGTGAATACGTAAGAGCGCGATAATAGCTTCAGACTCCCAAGAAAGTGCGCGATCGGCGATTAGTTCTTTGTGATAACGCCTGACATGCTCTAAAAGCGTCTCCTGAATCTCTGGGTCTGGCATAACAGCCAGTAAGGGAATGATTATTTGTTGGAGACGTGGGTGAAGTCCCTCAATTGGCTTGTCCTCGAAAACTAGTGGGTTCCGATAGTTACGAAAGCGCCACGTGAGGAGTTTATTCCGGAGTTCCCGTGCCTCCTCCCAAAAGCCATCATCTAGACGTATAGGGATGTCAGCACGTAATTTCACCCGCCCCATATCTTCTATGAGAAAGCGGCTCTCTAAGGCTTGGTCATCAAAATTATGCCTCGTAGCAACGATTTTGGGGCCATATACGTCATAGCTCTTCACGTTGAACGCTCCTTTACCGTTACCTTCTGAACGCAAAACCGCTGTGCCTCTCTGGTATCCCGTATTGAGTATCTTTACAAGATCGTTTTTTGCATCGCTGAAGTTCAGATCGGCCTCATCGAGAATTAACGTACCATGCACTTGGTCCAGGATGCGGAATATCGGGGATGTCGTCGTCGCGCCTGCGGTAAAGATTGGTCGATAGCAGATGGAACCAATCACTTGGAGGAATCGACTTTTGCCACTGCCATAATCACCTCGCGCACGTAGATAGGGAAGTTCATTAAGGCGATCATAAATCCATGACAAAAATACATACTGGGTAGCAATTCGTTCAAATGCGGGAGAAATATCTACCCGCTTATGAATGAAGGCTTGGATTTCCTCAAGCAATTCTTTGTTCGTGCCATATTCCGCCGCTCGAGAAGGAAAGAGGACTACATTTTTGGCAACTATATCGCTACAAGCATCGAGAGGATAAACCTCTCCGTCTGCTGTGCTGATTGATGGGGCGTGCTGTGCTTTTCCATTCTGATAAATGTAGAAACCAGTTTCCTTGAGTATTGGGTCGTAGATGGTTTCGGCGATTAAGTCGGTTTGAACAACTGAAGCCTTATGGTTTTTCTTTTTCATATATCCATCGCGTGTCCTGTGGTCGCTCTAGGTGGCGATGGATTCACTTCACCTAGAGCTGCCGCAAGAAACAAGAGTTAGTGATTAAAGTGGACTTACTTATGCACCCCGCGTCCCCATAAAAAACGAGACGGCAATCGTTGGAAAGATTTCTCTTTCGCTACGATTGCCGTCTCGTGTCGAGGTTCGGGCGGAACTTATCGGGGGTGTTGTTTAAACTATATCACTCACGAATATCAAATCAAGATTTCATCCACATGTGGAGAGCCCTAGGGCGTACTTTCAGAGAGGTTCGCTAGGCTCATAATCGGTGGCGGCAGGATGGGCGTTCCACGAGGGCCACTAATCTCCGTGGCTTGTACTGCCTTGCCCCACGACCGGTCAAATAGCTCCTTAGCGGCCGCTACATCCCCATTCTTGGCCTTAATGATCAGTGCCTGTGCAATGGGCTGAATTTCCCTCATTGTCATCTCGGCGAACAGCTTTCGCGCCTCCTCGGAGCTCTTAGCTGCGAAGCCCTTTTTGCGCCCTGCACCTGGTCTGTAGCCGCCTTTCATGATGGATAAGAATCAATGGATTCAATGCCTTTATTATACGCTTTCTCAGCCAAAATGCTCGATTTCTGTGGATGAAAGTGGGGTGCAGCGCACTGGTTACCCGCCACAACGTCATTCTCCTGTGCTATGGTTTGACACAGAAGAGCCTAAACCTTCTTGCGTTGGCAAGGGCATGGTTCGAAATCGCAGAACACAGAAACCCCGTCATCAGGGGCGTGTTCTGCGTTATAGGGGGAAACTCCTATAGGGCCGCAAGGCCCACCTGGTGGCGGGATTTGTGTTCCTATACAAAACCTCCTCAGGCTTTATTTAATAGATTGAAAATGAATATGAAAAAAATTCTACCAGTGCTTGTCATCCCGTTTTTCATGTTGCCGTCAATATCGTTTGCTGCGGCTCTCACCCCGCAACAGTCGTCTAGCCTCATTGCTGTTGTTCAGTCATCCCCAGGTACACCGGCAAGTGCTTTCGTTTCTCTCATAACTGCTTTCTCGAACATAACGACAGTTCAGGCCGCTAGTCTCATCACAGTTATTCAAGCAGCTCCTAGTGTACCCGCGAAAGCTTTTGTAGATCTTCTAACTTCTTTTACTATCGACGCAGCAACACAAGTAACGAGTCAGGCGATGACTCCAACAACACAAAATCCGACAGTGCCGGCAATAGCTGTGCAGTCAACGCAGTCAGCAACGCCAGCAGCTCCAGCAACTCCTTCTTCGTCAACAACTCCAGCAGTACCAGCAACACCAGCGGTACCCGCAAACCCACAACCTACAACCCAAGCACCAACAAGCCCAACGACCCTTCTGCAAGATAGTTTTGATTCCTACACAGATGGAACCTTATTGGGTCAAGGCGGATGGCAGAACTATTCCAGCGGACAAAATTTTATCGTGCGAAGTGCCACTACTTCTGCGGGTACAGTCGTTGTGTACAATAACTCTATTGGAGACAGTGTTATCTCAAAAGACGGTGTGTACTTACCAGATGGCAAACAAGCGGTGTACATCAAAACAGAAAACAGATTAAATTGGGGTGCATATGGAGATGGAAATGCACAGGTACGTATATCGCAAGGAAAATCCTTTGCTTCTGATATTTTTGCTTCTGTTTCTTTCAAGAAAGACGGGAACGTTGCTTATTACGACTCCAGTTACATGTATCAAAACTTTGCGACTTACAACGACAATGAATGGACTCTCCTAGAAATCCAATGGCGTTCGAGTGATAAGAAAGTGAGATATAGAGTCAATGAAGGTGTATGGACAGACTGGTTGATGTTCAAAGGAGCATCTGCTTTCACTGGCTTTAACAATCTTGGATTCGACTTCTACCTACCAAGTGGTTCAGGCGGAGTTTACTACGATAATCTTCACTAACTCATCTTCGTCGAAACGTGATAGCCATTCGAGGCGCTAGATTGTCTTTAAATCTATCTCGGGAGTAGAATGCGGGTGAAGTATGAAAGCGATTAAAGAGCTACAAGAAGATATCGAGAAATTGAATGTGGAAAACCTAGCCTTTCATAAAAGTTATGAAAATCGAACTGGTCACGGCTGGGCGCAATGGAGTGAATATCAAAAGTGGATCAATTTCAATGTCGGAACGCTAGACAGTATTCAGACTTTAGTTAAGGAGCACCGTTATCGAGACTGCTATATTCTGATTCGCCCCGTTCTGGAAGCATACCTACTTATTAAATTATCAATGCTCGGTAATACGATCTTTTTTGACCTGCTTCCAAAAAAGAACGGGAAGGTAATGGAATCTAAAGAGGAGCTACTCGCAAGGGCAAAGAACGATCCTGAATTAAAAAAAGCGGACGTAGTGAAAATGAAATTGATTAAAGATGAGAGTGGTTATAGAGTTCGGATTTTATTTCGCGAGAAACCAGTTGGGGGCTCGCGCGAATTCGTCCCACGCCATTATTTCTTTGCTAAAGAATATGACCCTGATACTCAGTATTTGAGCGATTTAATTCTGAAAAATCAATGGCACGGAATAAAATATCCTACAAAAGACCACAAGAAAAAGAATCGTGATATTCAGAGAAACTTTCTTCGCATAGGTGCTCTGCTCGATTTCTTTAGCGTAAAAAAGTTTGCATCTCCAAGAGAGCGCCAAGCAATTTTTGTACACTATAGTTATCTGAGCAAATTTACTCATTCAACTGTTAGAGCATACGACTCGTTGGCTAAAAACCATAATGGATCGAACCCCTCAAATCTAGAATCCTTGTTTAAGAAAAATACCTTGCATGAGTTACTCATCCTGCTTTATTGTGCCTTCCTTTCTCTTTACTTTTTAAAACTTCAACTTGACTATTTTGGGAGAGAATCAGATCTGGTCATTAGGGCGAAACGCAGGAAAGAGATTAGAGAACTTACAAAAGCAATAGAAGATAAATACTCATTCTTTTGGTTTATTTACAATAAGCCACATACGTTCGATCTTTGGCAGTACCAATCCAAAAGAGAGATATCGCAGAACGCCAATAAAAAAATTCCTATTCCTTATTACGTAGATCCATATCATCGTCTAGAGGGCTTGATGTCGACCTGGAGCAACCCTATCTTAGGCAGACACGAGCCACCCCCAATCCTTAGAGCTGAATGAGTAAGGTCTGATAATTACATTTAAGAAAAAATTTGTGAGAGCGTATATCCATCGGTTCGACAACATCGGCTGACTGGCATGGTGGGGTCTGCCAATTAGTCTGAGTCGCTCAGAAATAGCTGTGAACATGTGTACATAATGAACATCATTCCTGCAGTAAAAGGTCGACTTCTCTACGCAACAGAGGTTCGAACATCCTCTATCCAGCGGAGCCAGTTAGTAGGTGTTAAACCAAAATCCAAAACCGTTCCACAATGAGACGTATTTTCCTATTTTCGTGCGTCTGATGGAGAGTGTCAGAGCTTCTGTGCGAAGCGACTTGCCGATACGACCCGCGAGCGAGCGCATATATGTTCCAGAACCGCATATTACTTTCAAACGTATAACAGTAAAATTTCTTTCATGTGAGGATTCAAAAAGCTGTTCCCATTTTTCTAGAATAGAATCTACGCGAAAGTCTTCTCCCATACGTTTAGACGGCTCGTCAGTTCTCTGAACATAATCAAGGAGTCTAGATATCCTTCCGGCGAGTTCTTTGCAGGAAATCATGTATAAATTTATAAGCTTTATTTTGAAAATGCGCTCAAAATGCTTTGGTATTTCAATATCTTTTAATTTTCCTTCAAGTGCATAAAGAAAAAGCGGTTTGCCGTTTACTGTTTTTGACGAAAACTTCGGATACTCGCGCAGATGCTCACCGAGTTCATCACGAAGAGTGTTCACAGTGACTCGTTCGTCTGGAGTAGTAGTCTGACTAGAATACTCCGGTATGCCGAGTACGTCGCCAGTATCGCTACCGATATCTAGTAATACTTCTATTTCATACTCTTTATCCAGATTTGTATATTCTCTTTGTCGTTTACACTCATCTCCGAGAAGTATTAGTAATTTGCCGGACGCCATCGGGTCTAGACGGCCCGCATAGCTGGCTGATACATTTTTGTATTCTAGATTTTTTATTCTCCATGCGTGTATCGCCGACAGTGGCGTCTCGCCGACTTTCTTATCCAATACTACGAATCGTTTCATTCTGATTGCTTTGAAGAATTAGGATGTATGGAGATTAGCGCGAAGAGAAGACTGGCGCAGAGAGGACCGAGAAATATCCCAGCGGGACCGAAGAATGCCAGTCCGCCAAACACAGATAGGAGAACAATGAGCGGATGAATCTTCATACCCTTCCCTACCAATTTTGGCCCAAGCAGATTATCTATCAGTCCGACTGCGACAACGCTCCATATTAAAAGCCCTATCGCAGGAGTCGTCGCGCCGATTACGAATAGATATGCGATTCCCGGAGCGAGAACGAGCGAAGTGCCGATACCCGGTATGAGAGCCGCGAGAGCCGCTACAACTCCCCAAAGAATACTGTTCGGCACGCCGAAGAATGCGAATCCGATTCCTGTCAGTACTCCCTGTATAAGAGCAATCGTTAAACTACCTCGTATGACAGAGTTTATCGCCTGTTCAAGACGCGTGAGTACCGCATTGTCGTCCGTATCTCTTAGCGGACTAACGTCAATAATCGTTCGCTTAAGCTTCTCTCCGTCACGAAGAAAGTAGTAGAGCGCGATTAAGAAAATGAAAAGACTAAGAAGTAATCTGGCTATTCCGCCGAACGCTCCGCCAAGATTATGAACGAGCCACGCGAGACCGTCTTTTATATATTGGTCAACAGAGGCTGACAGGTCTGCTCCAGAGAGCGCGAGACTGGGGAAATATTGCGCCGTAACGCCGCCAACTGATTTTATTATCGTATTTATATATGTTTCTCCTCCGCCGTTTGTTATAGAGGCGTACAGATTCTTTGCTTCATCAGATATTTGTATCGTAATGAACGTAAGAGGTATCAGAATACACACGACTGATATCAACATTGTTATGAGTGATGCTAGCCCGGGAGATGCGCTCATACGCCGAAGAACGCTCTTGTAGAGCGGTTGTAATACTACTGCGAATACTATCGCGAGCACCAAGACTACAATGAACGGACGGAAGATAAAAAAGGTCAATACTGAAGAAACGGCTATTAAAGTTATAAGAAAATACGGCTGAAGTGTGTTCATTTTCATATAAAAACAGTATAGCATTTCTTATCTTTTTGTGGTATTATTAGAAGCAATGAAACTGCCTGATGTGGATAAAGAGAGGAGCGAGCGTCCGCTCTCTTTCTCGGACTTTATGAAGTTATACAACGAGGACCTTCCTCTGCATTTTCCTCGCGTATCACTCGCGCTCCTGCGTGAATTTAGAAAGATGCACGCGACACTCTTTAAGGGCAGTAATTTATGGTCACTGGACCAGCACCGTAAGAAGGTGATGGATTGGCTAACCTCACGCAACAGAGTTTAGTAAACTGTTACAATAAATGTAATGAGGCGTATTTTTGGACAGTAACAACTTCCCTCTACAAGCATCCTCTTTGAGCTCGCTACGCGGAACGAGCTTTTACTTTTGCATTTGTCCAATGAGCTCATAGTCGCGCGGGAAGAGATATTGGGCGATTTTAAATATACCGTACGCCATAAACGGCGCTGCGAGAACGTCTATGGAGTAGTGAACATGGGCCAGAAGTACGGCAACGGCAAATATAAATGACAGCGACAAAAGTGCGTAACGTACTCTCTTGTTATCCCAAAAGATGACGGCTACAAGAAACGGGAGCCCCGTGTGGCCGGAGAAGAACAATCCGGTCTGGAAGTTAAGATAGGTATATATGGAATCAAATAACCCGAGCCCAGGCGCTATACTCTCTGGATGAATGCCGACATGCGTAAGAGAAATAAATACTGCTCTGATAATTATAAAAAGAGCCACTGCTTTCAATGTAAACAGAAAGTATCTCGGCCTGTAAAGAACGAACAGAGTTACTAGAACAATTGATATGAGGGCGACTTCAATGATTATGAAGTTTATGTCAAGAACCGGAACATTATCCAAGACGATGTCTCCGACATAATTAGAGGTCGGGCGCTGTGAATAATCAAATGCGTAGATATTAGCGAAGTACTCAGCCACATACGCGGCGCCCAGCAGGGCGAACGCGCCGATAAGCGACGGAAGCCTCTCACGGGAGAATATATCTCTCAAGGTAAAGTCCCCTTGCATTTATATAGAGTATATGCTACTGTTAAAAAATCAACCAGCGCCGGTCCAGAGAAGTGGGATCGAGCTTCTAACTTCGGCTACTGATTTGATATATTAGACACACAATCATCTCAATCTATAGCTATGCAAAACGGCACAGTAATCAAGAAGAACGAGAAGGGCTTCGGCTTTATTAAAGTCGACGGCGCGTCGGAAGGCGCAAAGGATCTTTTCTTCCATTCCAACGAGCTCCAGAACATTTCGTTCGATGAGCTTCAGGAAGGTGACAAGGTTTCTTTCACGATCGGAGACAGTCCGAAGGGCCCGAACGCCCTCGGCGTCAGCAAGGTCTAAGTAAAATTAGATTAAGCAACAAAAACGTCCCGCTTCTAGCGGGACGTTTTTGTTTTGTGTATCATACCCATCATGCCTTCCACGCGACAACCCAGCCGGTCAGGACTCTGAGATGACACCCTTCTTCCTCGTCCGTAAAATATAAATCAATGTTCCTTATGGTGGCCTATAGGCTCTGATAAGGAATATCAGGTGCGTGGGTCGGAGGCGCGCCATTCTATTAACTTCCCGGCCTTGAGTTCCATAGAGTCTGCTCTGCGCACATAGCGCCAGTTCCCTTTCGGTACCAGAAAATAATGCTTTCTTTCACTCAAGGCATCTGCAATATTCCATAAATCTTTTTCAGATGTTATCCAGTCAGTGCCAAATTTACGCATATCTAGCGGTTTTGAATAGCACTCTAGCGTCTTCTCTCCAGTCTCGTTCATAAACCATTCGTGGAAGTAGGAGAGCGCGAGCTCGCGTGGCGTGCGATATATCGGGTCGCGGAAGCGGAGTACCGAGTGATTCGTCTTACTTATGGCGCCCCAATAACCGCCTCGTTTATAGAGCGCGACGACGTGGTCAACATCTCCCCTCCCGAGTCTGGACGAGAGGTTCATTATGAGAGGAGGTTCGCCGGCGAGCCAGAGAGCAGTGACGGCGAGCAGAGCGCCTTCAATACAATGTGCTTTCTTTTCTCGCAGGACTCTGCGCGGAGACATATGTGTGTCACCGTTCTTCTCCCAGTTCATCGGTAGTTTATTTAAAAAATCTTGAATTTTTACGGGAGTAGAGAGACTGCGCAGCGTGTGTTCCTCCCCTTTCGTTAGACCAAATATCATTAACTATAGTGTAACAAGTCTAGCGAGTTCTCTCTGCGTCTTAGGGAGACGGCTGGGATAGGTAATGTCAATATATCCGACAACGCGGATAGAAGCGCCGTTACAGATGCCGAGTATCGTACCGGCATTCTTAACTTTACCGTCCTTCATAGTGTAATTAGAATCTGTATGAAATAGAATATCTATACGGCTGGTGTAGCGAGCATTCATAGTGTCCGCGATAACGCGATAGCCGACGATAGGCGCCACGATGCCGTATCCGCAATTATTATTCGGAGTAGACGGACCGACAATCTCAATAATCGTACCGAATGGTAGTTCGTCTTTGAGGTCGCGTGAGCGCGCCGCGACGACCTCTGGATTAGAGAATGAGCCGGAGGCTGTAACAAGTGGGTCGCCGTCAGTCTGCTCGGGTACGGCGTTATACGCGGTAAGAGTCACCGCGTAATTGGGCAATGGCGGAACGCTTGGTGCATTCGCGTAAGCGGGTAATGCACTCATGGCGCCGGACAAAAGTAAAAAGCCCATAAGGGCTCCTATGATGGTCATATAATGTAAGTACCGAAATAGCCAATAGCTACCTCGTTATTTGTATACTAGCATATTGACAATATCTTGTCAATAGGTTGGAATCCTAAAATTCTTGGAAGACCGGCACAACGTTGACCGTCACTGAGCTAGTTATCGGTGCGCCATTGGTCTGGCAGGTGATGGTGAAGGTAGACTGCACGGATATGGTGACCGAATACGAACCAGTCAAACCAGTTTTTGAGAGACCGGGGACGGTACAGCTCGACACGCCAGATGCTTCCCAAGATATCAATGAGCTTGAGCCAGCCTGTACGCGCGCAGGGCTCGCGCCGATTGAGACGGCCGGTTGTAATACCGTTATGCTCTCATTGTCTGTGGCAGAACCGCCAGGTCCGGTACAAGTGACGCTGTACGATGTTGGATTTTGTGTGAGAGGACCGGTGGAGCGACTTCCTGAAGTGCCTCCGGCTGTGAAGCCAGTACCTGTACAGCCATTCGGCGCGTTCGTGGAGTTCCACGAGAGAGTTGAGGACTGTCCCTTGTCAATGACAGAAGGAGAGGCGGAGAGTGTGGCGGTAGGGGTGAATGTACTGCAGGAAGGCGGGTTTAGAGCACTGTTGTTGCAGGAGAGCCCGCCGGTGGGGTTCCCAGAGGAGCCACCAGCACCCGTACATCCTCCGTTACCGCAGGCGACACAGGAGCCGTTCACAAAAGCGAGATTCGTCGGGCATTGATCGCACGCAAGCGGATTGTTGGCGCCGTTTGAACAGGTGGGTACAGCAACAGTGACCGTCGCAGATTGAAGCGGCGAAGTCCCGCCGGGACCGGTACATTGGAAAGTGAAGGTGGTCGTGGTGGTAAGAGGATCGGTTAACCCGCTGCCTGAGAGGGTGCCAGAGTTGGACCAATTCCCGCTCGGTGCGGTGCAGCTCGTGGCGTTGGCGGAGCTCCATGAGAGCGTGGAGCGAGTGTTGTATGCAATTGAGAGAGGAGAGGCGGAGAGTGTGGCGGTTGTAGACGGACAGCTGGCGTTTGACGGAGTTGAGGCAGAGCACGCACCACTGCAACTGATGGTACCTGAGTTTGTTTGTCCGCAGGCGTTGGCAGATGAGGTACAGGCGTTGCCGTAGCCAGCTGGGTTGGCAGATGGATAACACGCGTTAGCGGAGCTCACTGCAATATCCAACTCTCTCGTCACATGGACCATATATCCTATCCAACGCGAACAATCGAGGGTGTAGTGGGTGTTGCTGTACAAGGGGCCTGTGGCGAGCGGGTCTACCACTGGGCTCAGCGATGCTCCATTATAGACCTCTGTGTATGTTCCGTTTGACCCGATGATGACACAGCCATTGGCGTAGGTATTTGCTTCAACGATATAGTAGAGATTAGCCGCCCCGCCATACGACACGCTGTAGGTGTCTGCCCAGAAGTTCATTACACAATCATGATTGCTGGGGGCATACCCAGGGGGAGGGGCGCTGTCACAACTCGCAGGTAGCACCGAGCCCGCATTACCCGCTGACTGTTCAATAAAGGCGAGCTCGGAGGTGTGCGGGGTCACCCCACGCGTAGAGAAGAAGAGTGCGAGTACGAGAACACCGCACCCGACTACGGTGACCAGACCGAGATATGAAGTCTTGTGTCGTCTGACGTGGTGCTTCAGTCGTTTGTGTACCGTTCGCATAGAGAGATAGATAAACTCTAACACGGCTACCCCCTGTCGAGACCAGTTGTGCACATCGAGGAGCGAAGGACGCTACTGCTTCCCTTCCAATAGCTTCAAGTTACTCGCTATCGAGAGCCTCATTGCTTGCAAGCCCGTCCCATAGACCCGCGGGTCATTCCCCGGATATGCCCTACCCCACGCCTCTTCGGTCATACTATCTGCAACCCGTTGAGCATTCTCAAATGCCTCCCGTGCCTCTTGATAGCGACCCTTATTTAACAGCAGCGTGCCATAGGTATTCTGCACCCATGGGTTCTCGGTACTTGTGGCGACCGGCAGTAGGGTCGCGAGTGCGCCGTCGATGTCGCCAATGCGGAATTGGAGCCACGCCTTATCGTTCTTCGCTGCCCAACTCTCTGGTTTATGCTCGATAAAGGTACCAAACGCCTCTATCGCCTCCTTCTCTCTGTTCATATACCCGAGCGTGAGCCCGATGATGTAATAGGTGTTCCAGTGCTCGGGATATATCTCAAGCTCTTTTTGCGCCTCTGCGAGCGCTACGTCTAACTGCCCTCGGATAAAGTAGGTGCGCGAGAGCTGGTGGTGGGCAAAGGGCGGAATGCTCCCAACAATCGGGTTGGTGGCACGAGCGAAGAAGAAGTTCGCGAGCGTGACGTTATAGAGCGCCGGCACCCCACCGAAAAAGACATTTCCAATTTTGAAATGAGTGTCGGGAGACAAGAGGATGTAGAGGAAAACGAGTACTACGACGAACCATAGAATCCATACTCGAACTCTATAAAAAATTTCTTGTATCTTTCTCATTATTTCTAGCAGATATGTTTTCTGCCGAAGAGGAAAAATCTGCTTTTATTAATAGCGCCATACAGCGCATCACGCACCGGAGCTGGAACTATGATACCCACATACAGAAGAGACCACGGCCACCCAATCCCCTTAAGAATCTCGAGCACCGCCCGAGACTTTGTGTAGTATCGTCCGTCCTTAAACAGAATAATGGTCTCCTCGGTCGTATTGAGCGGGAGGCCGGCGCGTACCTTGAGTTCTTGGGCTAGAGCATCATCTTTATTAATTAGAAGAAATCTTTTTACTTTATCGCGAGCAACTATAAAAGCGATTGCCCTGTTGCATAAATTACATGTGCCATCGAAAATTACTTTTTCTTGTAACTTTTTCATAGCTTTTACGAATACTACCATGGACTTTATATGTGGATAGATACTGTTCCCTTTCTAAGGACGAAAATAGGTGCACTTAAGCACATCCATTTTGCCAGAACGAAATTCGAGAGCGAGCTTATTCCACTTACATTGAGATTGCTTTATTCGCCACCTCCTTAAAGTAAGGCGATATAGTAAATAGGCTACTGATGCCACGCCATGTCGCGCCGTTGCGTTGCGACTCATTTTTCAAAAAACGGATGAATACGCTCGTCTCTGGTTGCAACACGGTATTAAGTGCGGTGGCGAGCAGGTCGGCCTGTATTTTCGCTGAAACGCTGTCGTCATTGCGCAAAAGGAGCTGGGCGTAAAAAAGACGGCCGTAGAGGATGTATTCTTCAGCGAGGATGTTCTGCTGTCCTTTCGCAAATGTGAAGAAGTTCTCGAATTCAGTGCGGTAGTCGCTGAGGTACGGCTCTCCCTTCTGCACCGAGAGGCGACCGATAATGACTGCCCGCCAATAGCGATACACGAGGTAGCGGGTGCTATCGCCATAAGTAGGGTCTTGTTTAGCCTCTTCCTCTGAGGCTGTAGCACCCTTACTCAGCCATTCTTCGGCCGTCGCCGCATATTCTGTCGTAATGGTCCGCGGCTGATCCCGATTCAAGATGACCTGCTCCGTGTACCAGCTCGCAATACCGATAGCCGCGTTCGATGTCGGGAGAAGGCTGTAGGACCACTCGTACAGTTTACGAGCTGATAGATCAGGGTCGCCCTTCGCGAGATACTGGTCGAACGGAGCGTCCTTGTATATCTCCATAAAAACAGCGTTATCCCGGCCCGAAATCGAATACTGTCCTGCGAGAACATTTAATATGTTGACCCGTACTTTACCTGAAACCGTCGCATCGAGAATTGCTTTTTTCATATTGCGAATGTCTACGAGACGTGTTTCTGGGTCACCGGTCAGGCGGTATTGTATACCGAGTGACGCATAGAGAGCGAGTGCTTTCTCGTCAGCGCTCTTGTTCACGTCGCCTTGGATGGAAAGTGTCTTCACGGACGCTTCCTCGAAATCGCCACTTCGAACGTCTTGAACAAGTTCCGGTAGTGCACTTGTCCGTACAGGGCCAAAACCTTCGTTGAAGTAAAAGTATAGGAGGCCTGCTCCTACTGCAAGTGTTGCTAGAAACACGAGAATGGCAACTATATATGATCGTTGCTGTGGCATTTTATTTACTACCTACTGGGCTATCGGTTGGGACGTCCGCATACGCGATACCAAAATCATTTGTACCGAGCGGTGAAAGAAGACCTTTCTGATCGTGACCTGGGATCCTGCCAACAGCGAAGAATACCGCAAAAAAACCGACTACCACAAACGCAGTATTCCCCATTCTCTTCATCCATCCGTGCATTATCCACATTATCCA
>CALRBA010000003.1 GCA_943353835.1 Candidatus Nomurabacteria bacterium
GCTTTCTTTTTGCCTTTCTCAGAAACAAGGTCAGACCTTTGGGAACTTGCATTAAGGTCTGACCTTGTTTCTGGTGGCACTTCAGGGAGCGCCATCTCCACATACGGCCCGAAGCGTCCCGTCTTTATATAAACAGCGTCGCCGGTCTCGGGGTGTACACCGATTGGCTCGTCACTTTTCAGCTCCGCACCGTCTTCCATGCGTGCGCCGAGACAATCAGGATACTTCTTACAGCTCATGAAGACACCTCCGCGTCCGAGCTTATTCTCCATCGCACTACCACAGAGCGGGCATGGAAATTCTTTGGGAGCATCGCCGAGCGACGTCGCCTTCGGAAGTTTATCTTTCGCTCGCACAGCCTTTTCAAATGGTCCATAAAATTCGGTTAATGTCTCTTTATATCCGCGTTCTCCGCGAGCAATCTCGTCAAGTTTGTCCTCCATCTCCGCGGTGAATGTGTCGCTCACATACTCTGGAAAATTTTCTTCCAGCCAGCCCGAGACGACCATGCCTGTGGCCGTCGGCTTCAGCGCTCTCGCAAGTTTTTCTACATATCCGCGGTCTTGGATGGTCTTCATAATAGAGGCGTAGGTTGATGGACGTCCAATTCCTCTTTTTTCCAATTCTTTAATCAATCCTGCTTCGGTATAACGATTTGGCGGTTCGGTCTGTTTCTCTTCAGCACCAAGCGAGAGGAGGTCGAGCGGGTCGCCACTGGCAAGCTTCGGGAGCTCTACATCCTCGCCTCGCGACTTCGTATCCAGCGCGAGCCAGCCAGCGAAGAGGACGCGGGAGCCGTTGGCAGTAAACAAGGGGATTTCTTTATTTGCTTTCGCGACGACGTTCGTGCGCATAATCTTCGCAGGAGACATCTGAGAGGCGAGGGCGCGTATACGGATAAGTTCGTAGAGTTGCACTTCGTCCGGAGTAGAACCCGCGCGTTTATGAGAAGGGTCAGTGGGGCGGACGGCTTCGTGCGCCTCCTGTGCGTTCTTACTCGTCGTCTTATACGCGCGCACCTGCAGATACTCTTTACCAAACTCTTTTTCTACAGCACTCGCTATCTTCGCGACCGCTTCGGTGCCGAGATTCACCGAATCGGTGCGCATATAGGTGATATGTCCCGCCTCATATAATTTTTGTGCTGCGCGCATTGTGCGTGAAGGTGCGAATCCGAGTCTCGTTGAAGCAGTCTGCTGAAGCGTTGAAGTCGTAAATGGAGGACGAGGATTACGGTCTTCGGCTCTTTCTGTAACATCGCCGACTTTCCATACGGCACTCCTGCCGGCTTGTACAATTCTTTCAGCTTCTTCATATGTGGCAGGCTGTTCTGTGCAGGTTGTAGACAAGGTTAAACCTTGAGAATTCTGACCAAGGTTTAACCTTGTCTTAAAGAGTGCAGAGAGGACGAAATAGGTGACGGGTATAAAAGCTTTAATTTCTCGCTCGCGTTCCGCCAGGATGCGAAGAGCAGGAGATTGTACACGCCCAGCTGATAAACCGTAGCGCACTTTTTTCCAAATCAAACCGGACAAGTCATAACCGACGATGCGGTCTAATACGCGCCGCGCTTCTTGCGCACGGCGCAAATTCTCGTCTATGTTTCTCGGATGCGCTATTGCATCTTTTATCGCATCCTCTGTTATCTCGTGGTAAACAACACGTTTAATCGGTTTGGTTTTTATTTTTTGAGATTTGGAATTTCCGAGTTCATCTCTGATGATCTCGGCGATGTGCCACGCAATAGCCTCTCCCTCACGGTCTGGGTCGGTCGCGAGATATATCTCGTCGGCCTTCTCTACAGAGCGCTGTATCTTCTCTATCACTTCGCGTTTATCAGCGGAAATAACGTAGTGCGGAATAAACCCGCCTTCAATATCCACCGCGTCTTTATTACTCTTTGGTAAGTCGCGCACATGCCCGACAGAAGCAATGACATCGTAGTCTTTACCTAAATATTTCCCAATCGTGCGTGCCTTTGTAGGGGACTCTACAATGAGTAATCGTTTCATCATTTGTTAACTCATAGCGCGTATACCTATATATGGTCAAGTGCGCATTGTTCGCTGGCTCACTCAACTTCCACTCGTATCGGGTGATGGTCGGAGCCGATTCGGTCTGAGAGAACCTCGGCATTTTTTATCGTAAACGAATGCGAGACGAGGATGTGGTCGAGCTGACTTCCGCCGAACGAATGAGTCACCTTCCCGCGAAGCGGGTTTATGAGCTCGTGCTCAACGAAGCGTCGTTCAATATGTGTACGTTCGCGTCGATATAGGAAAGCATCACTCACCCGACCGCCGAGAAGCCAACTCAATATCGAGACATGTGGTGCCTCGATGGTATTGAAGTCACCGCAGACGATAGTGGGAAGGCTCGGGTCGCGTTCAGCCAGAGACTGTTCAAATTCGCGAAGTCGTTTCTCAGGTGTGGCGAGGACGAGATGCAGATTGAATATGCGTACTGTGCCCGCGGACGTGACTACGTCAGCGAACAGCGCCGCCCGATTCGTTCGCTTCGACCATCCGAGAGGGCTTAACAGCCACACGAGAGCCTTCGCTCGCCACGGGAGTTCGGGCCAATAATCCGGGAAGGGTATTCTCTTGCTTTGTACAATCTCATTACGCGATAGAATAACTATCCTATGAGTGCTCGGTACCCTGAACAAATGGTTCGCATCCACCGTTTCCACGAGGTGGTAGGGAAGCGAGTGGAGTCGCTCGAGAAACGTTTCAGGAACTTCTTGCAAACAGAAAATGTCAAAATCGCTTTCAGAGATAAATTTAAACGCACGGTCCAGTTCGCGGTTACGGAAGAGAATGTTCCAAGAATAGATTTTCATACTTATTTATACGCGATGCCATGCGCTGAATTCTTCTTTAATAAGCCCGCGCAACTCTAGTGCTACAAGGGCGGTTAATACTTCGCCAGCGGCGCCGGAGGCGCCGCGGAGAATCTCATCGCGAGTCATCGGCTCGTCCAACATATTCCAGATAACGAGTTCAGCGTCTTCAAGGTCGCTTGGCGCGACACCTATTGAAGCGCTTTCGCGTGGTGCGATATGTAACGCTTCAAGAATGTGTAGAGGGTCGCTGATAAGCGCGGCACCGAGACGGATAAAGAGATGTGAACCGAAGGAGTGCGGGTCAGCAATACGATGCGGGATGCAGAGCAAGTCGCGATTGTATTCACCAGCGAGACGCGCGGTAATAAGCGTGCCAGACTTCTGTCCTGCTTCAATAATCAACACAGCGTCGGAGAGTCCGACCATAATCCTGTTGCGCTCGGGGAAAAAATGTACACGCGAGAGAGTATCGGGAGAATATTCGGAAAGAAATCCTCCCCCGGCTTTTAAAATTTCTTTCGCGAACGCGCGATTACTCCTCGGGTAGAGTACATCATCGCCGAGTCCAGAGCCAGGCACCACGAGTGTATGTAAACCAGCAGATAACGCTGCTTTATGCGCACAAGTATCGGTGCCGAGCGCTAGGCCAGAGACAATAGAGATAGGGTAGCCGGCGAGGCCTGTAATTAACTTCTCACACGCCTCTTGTCCGTAGCGCGTCATCGCACGGCTACCCACGACGGTTAGCATCTTATGTCCAGAGGGAGGCAATTCACCACGTACCCACAACCTCTTCGGTGGCTGTGGTATCTCCAATAGTTGTGCAGGCCATTCACTCTTCTCCAGTTCTCGAATCTCCATAGGTGCAGTATACTATTCAATATATGTTGGATATACATTTCATACGCGAGAATGCGGACATCGTTAAGGAGGGGGCGGCGAAGAAGCATATTGAGGTTGACCTTGACCGTCTCATCAAGGTTGATGACGAGCGCAAGCTACTGCGACAAGAGCTCGATGCAAAGAAGGCAGAGCAGAATCGGCGGAGCAATGAGATTCAGATTTTGAAGGATGTTGAGCGTGAGAAAGTTATTGAGCAGATGCAACATCTTAAGTCGGGCATGGCGGAGAGCGAAGAGAAATTGAAGACGGTGATGGTTGAATGGCAACAGCTAATGCTCACCGTTCCGAATATTCCGGATATGTCGGTACCGGATGGCGAAAGCGATGCGGATAACATGGAAGTAAAGAAGTGGGGCGAGCCAACGGCGTTCGGGTTTACTTCAAAAGGGCACATTGAATTAATGCTTGCGCTTGATATGGCCGATTTCGAACGAGGCGCAAAAGTCGCTGGATTTCGTGGCTACTTCCTCAAGGGTGATGGCGTGCTTCTCACAAATGCCATCTGGCAACTCGCACTCAAATTTTTCACCGCAAAAGGATTTACACCGATGATTGTTCCCTCGCTTGTGCGACGAGAGGCTTTGATTGGTACAGGATTCCTTCCGCAAAGCGAAGATGATCTTTATAAAGTGCAGGATGAACTGTACTTGGCTGGTACAGGAGAAGTTGCGACGATGGGCTACCACATGGATGAGGTGCTTACGAAGGAAGAGCTGCCAAAAAAGTATCTTGCGTTCTCACCGTGCTTCCGTCGCGAGATCGGTGCTCATGGTAAGGATGTGAAAGGTCTCATTCGTGTTCACGAGTTTTATAAGTTCGAACAAGTGATTCTATGTGAAGCTAGTCACGAAGGCTCGGTCAAGTACCATGAGGAACTGACACGCAACAGCGAAGAGTTTATTGAACTTTTGAATATCCCGTACCACACTGTTGTCAATTGTGGCGGTGACCTAGGCTTGGGTCAGGTGAAGAAGTATGACATCGAGCTTTGGGTACCAGGAGAACAGACATATCGCGAAATCGGCTCCGCATCATATTTTCACGATTTTCAGACGCGCCGGTTGAATATTCGATATAAGGATGCGGAAGGGAAGCTTCAATACGCACATTCGCTCAATAACACTGCAATCCCGATACCGCGCATTCTGGTTTCTATAATTGAGAACTATCAACAGGCTGACGGTACCATTAAAGTACCCGACGCTTTAGTGCCCTATGTTGGAAAGAGCGTTATCGGGGGAGCGCAGTAACGAGCGGCTCGCAGTGCGGCGCCGTACTCGGCGCCGAATGGGTCTCATATTTTTTTTAATCCTGCTCCTGCTCCTGCTTACTGCAACTATTTACGGGCTTCGGCAGAGTGCTGCGCGCATTTCACACATAGAAGTTATTAGTGTGGACGCATCGCTTTCTGGATATGCGACAAGCAGGATGCAAGGAAACTATTTCGGTATTATTCCACGTGATTCCATATTTTTCTTCCCCGAAGAGAGCATTCGCGCAGACATACTTTCATCTCATAATGACATTGTCGCAGTTTCAATATTAAGAAACGGCTTTACTGGAATTTTAATAAAAGCGGATTACCGCGTTCCTGTCGCGCGTTGGTGTGGGGACGCAACAAGGTTCAACCTTGAGGATTCGGATTTAAGGTTGAACCTTGTTGCGGACTGTTATTTTTTTGATACTGACGGATTAATATATTCGGCGGCTACAACAACGCAACCGATAAATTCTTTTGTTGTTTATAATGCGTTACCCGTCGACGATGACCCGATTGGTTCAACTCTCCCATTTGCCAAAGATTTTCCCGCAATTTTTGACTTTGCACGGCAATTATCAACCCTTGGTTCGCAGGTAGTTTCTGTCGCCATTCATGACGGAGAAGTGGACAACCGTCTCGCGAGTGGTACGCGTGTCACCTATGTTCTTGGTCGCGAACAAGTCGCCTTCACCGCACTTGTTTCTGCTCGCAACAACTTCAATCTAGCTGACGGCTCGGTAGACTATGTTGACCTGCGCTTTGACGGTAAAGTGTATGTGAAGCCGAAGAAGTGATACCGTTCATATATGTTCTGGAATAACTTGAAGAAACCATTCTTTGTGATGGCGCCGATGGCGGATGTCACTGATGTCGCTTTTCGAGCGTTGGTAGCCGCGCGTGGGAAGCCAGATGTCTTCTGGACCGAATTTGTCTCGGCAGATGGGCTCTACCACACCCGCGAGATAGCGAAAATGAAGGATGACGAGAATCCGCTGATGCGCGATTTATTAAAAGAGGAAGGGCAGAAGCCTATTGTTGCGCAGATTTTTTCAAACAAGCCAGAGATGATTGCTTATGCGACGAAGCTTGTTGCCGAACTTGGCTTCAATGGCGTGGATATCAATATGGGCTGTCCTGATAGAACGATAGAGAAGCAAGGTTGTGGTTCGGCGATGATCAAGACGCCCGAGCTTTCGCGCGAGATTATCCGCGCGGCGAAGGCGGCGAGTAGCCTACCCGTCTCGGTGAAGACGCGCATCGGGTACAACAAAGAATCGTTAGATGAATGGCTCCCAGCGCTTTTGTCCGCGAACCCTTCTGCAATAACGTTGCATCTACGGACAAGAAAAGAGATGTCGCTCGTACCCGCTGATTGGGAACAAATGAAAAAAGCGGTAGAAATCAGGAATCGCGTAAATCCAAGCGTACTCCTCATCGGCAATGGCGATGTGCAAAACCTTGAAGATGCGGGAGTGAAAGCCAGAGAGACCGGTTGCGATGGAATCATGCTCGGCCGCGCGATGTTCGGCAACCCCTGGGTCTTCGCGGGCCGCAAATCGGAGGACACGCCACTTGCAGAGAAACTCGCAGCGCTTCTTGAACTCGCACACGGTTTTGAAAAAATCTCGCCGCCGAAGAACTTCGCCATTTTGAAAAAGCACATCAAAGCATTCGTCACTGGCTTCGCTGGCGCCGCCGAACTCCGTGCGCAACTCATGTCAGCCGAAAACGCTACCGAACTTGAGGCAATTACGCAAAACAAGGTTCAATCCCGCTATAGCGGGATTGAACCTTGTTTTGCGGTATACTCTCGCAATGGCGCATCAGAGTTTATATAGAATACATCGCCCGGCGATCTTTGCGGAGGTAGTGGGGCAGGAGCAGGTGACGAAGCCATTAGAAGAGACGGCGAAATCTAAGAAGATTGGGCACGCGTATCTCTTCGCCGGCAGTCGCGGATTAGGGAAAACCTCGGTCGCGCGCATCTTTGCTGACGCCATTGGTTGTAAAGAAAACGATTTACATGAGATAGATGCGGCTAGTAACAACAGTGTTGATGCTATGCGTGCACTCATCGAAGGCGTTTACACCCTTCCGTTTGAATCCCCATACAAGGTCTATATTCTTGACGAGGTGCACATGCTTTCTAAGAGCGCATGGAATGCATTTTTGAAAACGCTTGAAGAGCCACCCGCGCATGCAGTTTTTATTTTGGCAACAACGGAACTTGAAAAAGTTCCGGAAACGGTGCAGTCGCGCTGTCAGGTTTTTGAATTTAAAAAGCCATCAAGGCGAGGCCTTGCTGAAGTTGCTGTGAGTGTGGCTAAGAAAGAAGGATACACACTCGCACCAGACGCCGCCGAGCTTATCGCCATGCTCGCGGAAGGCTCGTACCGCGACGCGCTTTCTGTTTTACAAAAAGTTTTTGCCGTAGCAGCCCCGACGTTAAAAGTCGGGGCTCCGACCAAAAGCGTCGGAGACGTGAAAACTTTGTCGCGCGAGGTTGTTGAGGCAGCTACAGGAGCACCAAAAAGAGAACAGGTTCACGCGCTTATATCCGCGCTCGCCACGGATCCGCCGGCTGGCGGACGCGGTAAAGCGCTTGAAGCGATAGAGAAGGCGGCGAAGTCCGGCGCCGATATGAAGCTTTTCTTGGAGCTAGTGCTTGAAGCTTTGCGCGCTACTCTCCTCATTCGCTACGCGCCCGAGCTCCACACCTCTCTCCAGAGCGAGCTCGGCGCGGACGAATTTTCTGTACTTGAATCCATGTCGGGAAGTAGTACGTCCCGACATGAAAAAGACCTATCTGCGCAGGCAGGCATTACTCATGTGACAATGTTGGCGTTTCTAAACGCCACCGAGCGCATCCGCTACGCGCCCATCCCCGCGCTTCCGCTCGAGCTCGCCGTCCTCGAACTTTTTCCTGACGAATCAGACAAGTAGTGGTAGAGTTTATCTATTGCCCGATCGTCTAATGGTAGGACAGCGGCCTTTGAAGCCGTTAATTGGGGTTCGAATCCCTGTCGGGCAGCCCGAATAAAACTAGCGGGGAAATGGGGACAGTCACGATTAAAAAGTTCGTAAAAATACAAAAGTGACCCACTACGTCTACATTCTCGAGTGCGCGGACACCTCGCTGTATGTGGGATGTACCAACAACATTGAGAGGCGATTGAAAGAACATAATCATTCAAAACAAGGGGCGCACTATACCAAGATCCGCCGGCCAGTTAAGCTACGATATTCGGAGACTTTCTTACATCTGAAGGACGCTCGTGCTCGTGAGGCTGTCTTGAAGCGACTTCCTCGCGAAAAGAAGCGAGCGTTCATCGTTCCTTAAAAAAACAAAGAGCTGGTCAGGCTCTCGCGGGTTTATCGACCGTTTGTGTGGCGGGTAACTACAGGAACTCAAGTTCTTCTCTGGAGTAGGTGCAGGTTGTAACTACCCCATATCTCTCAAATTCAACCGTGTACAGTTCTCTTTCGATGAATTTGATACTTCCTTGTTCTCCGATGTGAAGATCGAAAAAAGCAAGGGGGAACCAAAAGAACAAAGAGACATCACAGAGCACTTTTACCCGCACCTGTGGTCTCTTTTGTTTGTGCCCTTTCCTCGCATTCTTGATATTGGTAACCGTTGCAGTCATGGAACCCCCCATTGGTAGTCAAGAATATGTGTACCCCGAGCTTGAGTTTAGCGCTTTTTGCTCTTGTCTGCACTTGACCCCAGTACCCAGTAGGTCATTTTACTAAATGAGGTGAATCTGCTGATTCAAGTGTGACGAAGCGTCATTACCCTCGACAGTGTGACGATGCGTCAGCTAGAATAACCACACTATGTACAAGATGAAATGGCGGGTGGCTGGTGCGGGTGTAGCTGTAGTGGCGCTCGTTTACGTACTCGGCTTTTCTCCTCTCGCCTCGAGCGAGTATGTCTCGAACGTTGCCGAGCGATTTGTGCAACTACCGACTCTTGATAAAAGTGATTACAACGCACGACTCCTCGCTCTCTCGCATATCGGCACTTCAACTCCCGTGTCGGCAACTGCCTCAACGTCGGTCAGAATCGCGACCACCACACTGCTCAGGTGGCCAGTCTCAACCGTGTACCCAAATGTAGGGGCGATACTGCCGTTCAAACGCGTTATCGCCTATTATGGGAATTTCTATTCTACAAAGATGGGAGTGCTCGGAGAATATCCGAATGACCAAATGCTCTCTATGCTCGCGAGCACGACGAATATGTGGACTATTGCAGACCCGAATACGCCTGCGGTGCCGGCTATCCATTACATCGCCGTGGTCGCGCAGGCGACGGCTGGGAAGGAGGGGAAATATATTCTTCGAATGCCGGACGACCAGATAGACCACGCTCTTGAATTAGCGAGGCGTGTAAACGGCATAGTGTTTCTGGATGTGCAAGTAGGATTAAGTACTCTTCAATACGAGCTCCCTCTGCTAGAAAAATATCTAAAGATGCCAGAAGTGCATCTGGGTATTGACCCGGAGTTTTCTATGAAGAATGGCGAGCGACCGGGGACGGTTATAGGCACCTTCGATGCCGAAGACATAAATTATGTCGCCGAGTATCTCGCGCGCCTAGTGCGCGATAATTATCTACCGCCGAAGATACTCGTCGTGCATCGCTTCACACAAAAAATGGTGACCAATTATAAAAATATCCTGCCATTGCCGGAAGTGCAAATAGTGATGCAAATGGACGGCTTTGGCTCTAAGGCGAAAAAATATGGAACGTACAATAGAATAGTAGCGTCAGAGCCAGTACAATTTATGGGTATCAAACTTTTTTATAAAAATGATACACGCCCACCAGCAGACGGTCTTCTCTCGCCAGAAGAAGTCCTGAAACTCACTCCAACACCGATTTACATTCAGTATCAATAGTTTTTACTCCTGTGCTATAATCGCTTGCATATGGAAACAAATGAAACAAACAAATATTTTTTACCAGTAGCAGTTATATTAGCCGGATTTCTTATCGCAGGCGCTGTCATGTGGAACGGTTCGCGTCCTGCAGGCCCTGGCGTAGCCGCGGAACCGGGAGCGGCGCCGAAGGTAAATGTTAAAGATGTGAAGACAGAAGGCAATCCATTCATCGGCCGAGCTGATGCGCCGTCTACTATGATTGTCTGGGACGACTTACAGTGCCCGTTTTGCAAGAAATTCAAGCTCGACACCATGCCGCAGATTGTGAAAGAGTACGTCGATACGGGGAAACTAAAAATTGTTTTTATGGACTTCGCATTCCAGGGTGAAGATTCAACCATCGCGGCAGTATACGGGAGCTCGGTCTGGAAGCTGTATCCGGAGCAGTTCTACGCGTGGAACATGGCGATGTTCATTGCCCAGGATGAAGGCGGGAATCAGGGCTTCGGCGATGCCGCATCGATTGACAAGCTTAATGCCACAATTCCCGGCATTGACGTCGCGAAAGTTACCGCTGACGTGAAGGCGAACATGAGCACCTATCAAGCAGCGATAGAAGCCGACAAAGATGAGGCGCAGAAAGTCGGCGTGAATGCGACACCGTCATTTATAGTCGGCACTCAGATGATTCAGGGCGCTTATCCTTACCCGACATTTCAAGCTGCGATAGAAGATGCTCTGAAATGATTCAAATCTGGGTCTACACGCTTATCAGCGTCACCGCGGTCAGTCTTATTTCGCTCATAGGCATTTTTACGTTAGGAATAAAACAGGACCGTCTTCAGCACATACTTTTTTATCTCGTGAGCTTTTCCGCCGGCGCGCTCCTTGGCGATGTGTTCATCCACATTCTCCCGGAGATTATGCAGGGAGAGGGAGCGATGCGTAACGGCAGTTATGTGCTCGCAGGCATCATGCTGTTCTTCGTATTGGAACGCTTTCTTATATGGCACCATTCTCACAGTTCTCACAAAGAAGAAATACATTCAATGGTGTATCTCACCATCATCGGAGACGCGCTCCATAATTTCCTAGACGGCGTTGCTATCGCTGCAAGTTTCTTAATCAGTATACCCATCGGCATAGCCACAGCGACCGCAGTCATTTTCCACGAAATCCCACAAGAGATAGGGCAATTCGCCATACTGGTTCACGGTGGTTGGAGCAGAAAAAAGGCACTGCTCTATAACTTTTTTTCCGCCTTTACTGCGATTGCGGGAGCGCTCCTCACGCTCCTTTTCTCCCAGAGATTTGAAGAAGCACCAACCATACTGTTGGGGTTTGGGGCTGCGAGTTTCATCTACATCGCGATGTCAGACTTGATTCCGGAATTGCAAAAGGAAACGGACACGCGGCGATTTATAGTGCAGCTGCTATGGATGGCCGCCGGTATCGGGGTTATGGCACTTCTCCTTTTTCTTGAATAAACGTTCTTGATATAATTTATCTATGAAAATATTTTTACATTGGCTCATTGCTGCCGCGGCCATAGGAATAGCGGCATACATTATTCCGGGAGTTACAATTGACCCTATTAGTGCACTCATCGCGGCGGTCGTTCTCGGCGCGCTCAATCTCTTCATCCGCCCAGTGCTTCTTATCCTCACGCTCCCGATAACCGTCATCACGCTCGGTCTCTTCTCGCTCGTCATCAATGCGCTCCTGGTGCTTCTCGCCGCGTATCTCGTGCCGGGATTTTCTGTCGCAAGTTTTTGGACAGCATTCCTCTTCGCGTTCGTGCTAGCCGTCATTAACTGGTTCTTCAGTCTCTGGAACCGTTCGTAGCATGATTGACCCGGAACTTGTCGCTAAGCTTGACGAGATAGGCGCCAAAGCGGACAGGGCATACCGCGCCGTCGAGACCGTGCGTACGTATCTCTTTTGGACAGGTGTCATCACCATCGCGCTCATTGTGCTCCCAATCATCGGCCTTATGTTCGCTCTCCCGCAGTTCATCAGCTCCTACACTTCAACCATCACCAGCATTGGCTACTAAGTTGTGTGAGTTCGCATAGAGTGGTATAATTTTTCTAGACTCATTCACAGAGGGAGCAGACCATCATGTACAAATATGTACCATTGCCAGTCGGCAAGTATGTCAAATATGTCCTGCAGTGCCCGCATTGCAAACATAGCGGACCCCACTACCCAAGCGGATCGGCTCTGAACGAAAAGAAGGAGAAGGTGCGGCGCTGGAAATGTTTCAGCTCCAAGTGCGAGAAGTATTTCACCACCGAAACACCCCCTGACTCAGGACCAGCCGTTGCATAGCATTACACCCGCCTCGCGCCAAAAGGCCGCCTTCCGAGGCGGTCTGTTTTATTACAATGCGCTTTTGCCGCGCATCAGGTTGATGAGAATAGTGAGGAATGAGATGAGGGTATAGAGTATACTGTAAGAAATGGAATCAACACCTAAGTTGTCTACACCGGAAGAGGAGCTTGCGTATTTGCGCGAGCAGGTGATTCGCAAAGAAGCGGAGCTTCTTGCGAATCATGCGCAAGGAGCCGAACAGGCTACGATTATTTCAGAGACGATACATGAACACCACTCCGCCACAGCCGAGATTCTTGCACCCGAATATAAAATAAGCGAAGCGACCGCGAACAGCGAAGCTGAGGCAATACTCGCCGAGCTTAATCTCGGCGGTAGCGAGCAAGCGATAAAGAGTCTGCAACAGACTCTTGAGGAAAAGGGAATTAAGAACGCATTATCAGTGATGGAAAAGCTCCATGACCCGCATATTGCCGACGACTTTCATCGGTACCTCGTGCGCTATATCGCGGTTGGTCTTCTCGCTGCCGGTATTGACGAGAAATCTCCGCGTTTCAAGGCGCTTCGGATGACGCTCTATGAGATCGCGCTTCCCGAACCGAAGGGTGTTGAATCAGGCGGACGCACGAAGACACTCAAGGAGCTCATTTCCGGCATGGAACAATTATATTCTGGACTTCTCTCTATCGGGGGCGCAGAGAGCGGAGAACCGGTGTATTACGCGCTTGAACTAGCAGTACCCGCCGATAATCCGGAGCTCCAATTTTATGCCGCCATCCCCAACAATAAAAAGAATCTTTTTGAAAAACAAATGCTCGCTGTATTTCCCGATGCGCATCTCGTACCACAACCATATGACTACAATGTATTCGCCTCCGGTGGCACATCTCTCGCGTCAACGGCGCGATTCGCAGAGAATTCGGCATTGCCTTTGAAGGATTACACAGATTTTGATTACGACCCGTTGAACGCGATTACGAACGCATTCGCCAAGATTGAGCACACAGGCGAAGGGGCGGCGCTACAAATAATTATTGAACCGCGTGCCGAGCGATATGTGAAGCATTATAAAAAAATTCTGCAGGCATTGCGTAAGGGCGAGAAACACTCTTCGGCATTTAACACGCCGGAGACCGCATTCGGCGAGTTCGCGCGCGATATCGGCAAGACGCTTTTTTCCGGCAAGCCCAAGGACGTACAGAAAGCCAAGGAGGCCGAGACACGCCAAATTGAAGCGAACAAGACATACATAGAACAGGTGGAGAAGAAGATAGCCGCAACAATTGTCGGCGCGACGATCAGGCTTGTATCGTCGTCGGTAGACGCGCATAAGGCAGGGCAGATATTGGACGAACTAGAATCCGCGTTCAATCAGTTCGGGAACACACAAGGGAATCATCTTGAATTTAAACGCCTACCTGCCGGCAGACAGGTGCAAGACGTTCTGGAAGATTTTTCATTCCGTTTGCCGGATTCTTCTGCGCTTCCGCTCTCTCTGCGCGAGCTTACGACGATGTATCACTTCCCACCGTCTGGCATCGCGAGTTCTCCGCACTTGAAGCAGGCGCGCTTTACCCACGCACCCGCGCCCATAGGGCTCTCGCAGACCGGAATATTGCTCGGTACCAACACATACCGCAGTACACAAACTAAAATTCATCTTGAACAGGAGGACCGCCTTCGACATCTCTACATCATCGGTCAGACCGGTACCGGTAAGTCCGGACTTATGAAGTCGATGATTATTCAGGATATTAAAAACGGCGATGGATGTTGTTTCATTGACCCGCACGGCACCGATATCTTGGACATTCTCGGTTCAGTACCACCGGAGCGTTACAAAGATGTCATTTATTTTGACCCCGCCGACCTCTCGCGCCCTTTCTCGCTCAACTTCTTGGAGTACGATATTTCGCGTCCCGAACAAAAGACTTTTATTGTGAACGAGCTCTTGATGATTTTTAAACGACTATACGGCGACGTGCCCGAGAGTATGGGGCCCGCCTTTGAACAATACTTCCGCAACGCGACCCTCCTCGTGATGGAGGACCCGGCGAGCGGGTCAACCATTCTTGACATCGCGCGTGTGCTCTCAAACAAAGAGTTCCGAGAACAAAAGCTCGCAAAGAGTATGAATCCGGTCATAAACCAGTTTTGGAATGAAATAGCGACGAAGGCAGGTGGCGATGCATCACTTGAAAATATAGTTCCATATATTACCAACAAGTTTGACGACTTTACCGCGAACGATTTCATTCGCCCTATTGTCGGCCAACAAGAGTCGTCATTTAAATTCCGTGAGGTGATGGACACCAAGAAGATACTTCTTATCAATCTCTCCAAGGGTCGCTTGGGCGAGAAGAATGCGAACCTGCTCGGCCTTATAGTCGTAGGCAAGCTCTTTATGGCGGCACTCTCGCGCGCCGATTCTCCGAGAGTTGCGCACGCGCCGTTCTATCTTTATATAGACGAGTTCCAGAACGTAACTACCGACTCAATTCCAGGCATTCTATCCGAGGCGCGTAAGTATAAGCTCTCACTTTCTATGGCGCACCAGTTCTTGAGCCAGATACAAGAGAAGACCCGTGACGCGGTCTTTGGCAATGTGGGCAATATGGCGATATTCCGCGTTGGCGAAGAGGATGGTGAATTCTTCGCCAAACAATTCGCGCCGGTCTTTACGGCGCTGGACTTCGTCAATCTGGAATTTAGAAATGCATATGTGAAAATTCTCGCGGGTGGCGTACCGCAGAAGCCGTTTGATATGAAGACGCCAGATTTACCTCCGGTAAATCTGGCGCAGGTGGACGACCTAATTCACCTCTCCTCCCTCACCTACGGTCGCGACCGTGCTACAGTTGAAAATATGATACGCGAGCGCTATCTTTCGCATTAATTTGTATGGCTGAAAAAATCCCGCCGGAACAGCTACAATCAGCGCCAGAAATTTCTCCGGAAGCGCAGAGGCTTGAAGCAGAAGAGCAGAGAGATATTGAGGAAAAGGTAGATGCGAGGATTGCAACAGAAGAAGTAGGGAAAGTTGAGGCTGGCCCTGTCAGTACAGAGCCGTTGCCAGCCATGTTTCGCAGTAATCGGAAGCGTCCGAAAAACAATGAACCCACGGTCATACCTGAAGATGATCAGCTCCTGAATCTCTTTAAAGAAAAGTATGAAGCAATAGGCGAAGCTCCGATTATTCCAGACTCGGAGGACGCTCCTACCGAATTTCTGAACAACGACCATACGTCGCTTGAGTGGCGAGAAAAATTGCGCGGGCTCATCATGGTTGCGGAGAAGAGTCCTATCGGCAGTGAGCGCGGCGAAAGTTTGAAAACGTATCTCGCAGAGCGCTCAAAAGAATTGGGCGAGAAGGCGAAGGAGTACGGACCGAAGACAGTGGCTCTTATTGGTTCTCTGAGCGAGAAATATAATAAGCTGAACTGGAAAACGAAGATTGCGGTCACTGGCGGTCTCATTGCCAGTGTTTCGCTCACTTCGGCGGCATTTCCAATAATCTCAGCGATATTGGGCGGGGCACTGTATGGGCAGCGTGTCATCGGCGGCATCGGCTTCGCGATGAACCGGCGCAAGGCGCTTGATGCGAAGATAGCTGCGAACGCAGATCACTGGCTCGCAGGGAAGTCGGAACGAGTGAAAAATACATATGCGACCGCTCTCGCGGCAGTTTATATGGGGAGTACCGCATTTGCCGTGCATGAAGGCGTTGAAGCGTTGAATGAACTTGGAGTAAATAAATGGCTGGGGAACATGCTCGGGCATAAGCTCGAAGAAGTACCGGCCGCAACAACTGCGCCAATCGCAGAAGCAGTAGCACCCACCCCTGCTCCCGAAGTTCCAGCATCCGTAGCGCCAGAAATCCCTCAACCCGCGGCCGCAGCGGCCGCGGACGTGGAAGCTGTCGCATCTGCACTAGCGCCAGAAATCCATGGAATTGAAGTGACCGCAACGCCAGGAAAGGGTTATGAATACATGATGAAGCGACTGTGGGAACAGTTGCAAGAAAAAGGAATAAGCACTGAACAAGTAGAAAGATTCCGAGGAAGCGATCTTGGGAAGCTTCTTGAGGCGGACGAAAAATCAGTCAACGATGTGATACATAACATCGCAAAGGAACAAGGATTCTACAAGCCCGAAGGCACAAGCGTTCAGATCAATCTTGGCGACAAGTTAAGCTTCAACGAAGAAGGCTCAATAGTTCTTGGTAATAAGGACGAATGGATTGTCAAAGCGCCTGCAAATGCGCCACTAACGCCGGCGTACCCTCCGGAAACAATAGTTCGTCCAGAAATACCAGTGCCTCCGCTCGCGCAGGAAAACATCGCGACCTCAGAACCGATAAAAACAGTGGACCTGACTGAGAAACAAGCAGTAGACGAAACCGAACTGCCGACGCCACCATCAGAGAACGACAGCTCAATCGTTCGCGACGGCCAAGGGCAAGCAGTGCTCGATGGGTCGGGTGAGCCGATTCGTACCGGGACATTTGAAACGTCGCCCGGCACGAATCAGTTTGGCCTCATAGTAGAGACCGCCAAGTCGCATATTTACGCAGGTGCTGGAGAAGGGCGAACATTCGTTTTTGGCGGTACGCCGGCTGAACGCGCAAATATGATTCTGGAACATCTAACTAAAAATCCAAACAGCGTCGTTTTCGGTACAGATGATTCCGAAAAATATCGTATTCCTTGGTATCTTGTGGAAGGAAAGATTACTCCGGGTGTACCGATGCGTACGAGCGGTTTCTTCGGGTTCGGTTCCACATGGATGAAACCGCCTGGTCCTGAGGATTTGGAAAAGGTTATTAAATAAAAATGCTATGATTTCACCTATGCAAGATGAATTAACCAAAGCGATCGTGACCGACCTCGGTCTCACTGATCTTCCCGCTGACCAGCAGAAGTCACTTATCGCGCAGTTCGGCGAGATAGCGCTTAAGGCGGCGACGCTCGCTGTGGTAGGTAAGCTCGCCGAGGATAATAGGGAAGAGTTCGCCATTCTCGCCGAGACGGGCGACCCAGCGGCGCTTAAGGCATTCCTCGATCGTGAGGTACCGGGACACGAGGAGCTCGCCAAAGCGGCCGTAGCTGAAGAAGTTAAGAAGTTTAAAGAGTTCCAGAAGCCGTAGTATAATATTCAAGTAATAATTAATTGCATATGAATCCAACACAAACAGGTATCGCTGTCGCACTCGCTTTAACAGTAGTAGCGCTTTTCTTCATCTTTCCCGGTGCCACTCTCTTCAATAATCAGACGCCGACAGAGAGTCCGCCGATTGAGTTTAATAATCAAACAGCAGCCGCAGGAGCTGCACAACCAACTATGCCTACAGAACCAGTGAAAGAACTTATGATGAAGGATGATGTTGTCGGCACGGGCGCGACCGCGACCGCAGGCGACAGTGTGACGGTAAATTATATCGGAGCGCTCACGAACGGCACAGTCTTTGACGCTTCTGCCAACCACGGTACTGCAGGCTTCACCTTCACGCTCGGAGTTGGGCAAGTCATTAAAGGTTGGGACCAAGGGGTTGCGGGTATGAAAGTAGGAGGGAAACGTACGCTCGTTATCCCCGCAGCGCTAGCGTACGGCCCACAAGCTGTCGGAAATGTAATCCCAGCGAACGCGGACCTAGTCTTTCAAGTGGAGCTCTTGAATGTAGAGAAGAAGTGAAGTAAATAAAAAAATGGGCGCGAACCGTGAGGTTTGCGCCCATTGCCGTATCTCCTAGTAAGGCGACTTCTGGAGGACCTTCACTTCGTAGCCAGGGAAGAGTGTCAGAACTTCGCGACCACAGTTCTCGAATGTGTACGTCTGACCACCGAGCGTCACGATGCCGTTTGCCGCACCTGCGAATCCGCTGGCGGCGGCACCGTATTTGCCGTATGCGCTCGAGCTCACGCCTGTAAAGGCCTTCGCGCCGAGTCCTACCCCGACGAATCCGGCGGCAGCATACAGCGCTCCGTTCGCTAGTACAGCAACCAAGTTGCTCGGTCGTACGGTTCCCGTGAAGATGCGGCACGCGCGTTCAGCTTCCACCACGGCGGCAATCTGCTTAGCAGTCACGTCCCCTTTCACGAGGTAATTGACCTTGAGGCTACCCTGCGCCAGCATCCAGTCCGGAGCGGATTGATTATTCGCGACAATCGTCGCCCTTTCGCCGTCCGGCATGGTGATTGGGATGTTAATCCTCTCACCTTGTGTTGCGCACGCGCCTAACACGATGATACTCGCCAAAATGGCGATCCTGCACAATACGTTCTTCATGTTCAAAGACCTCCATTTTGGGGCCGTTTCAGAATTGAAGCGGTGGAACCCCGTCTAAATGCAAGGATACTCTACAATTATGATTTGTCAATACTGGTCGAGTAAGGTACGTTATAGAGTAATGAGTGCTATTAATTTTAAAATAGAACAGCGCGCGCTTGGTTACCGAGAGCGCGCGGGCACATTGACGACGCCACATGGCATTATCCGTACGCCAGCCTTCGCCCCGGTGGGGACAAAGGCCTCGGTGAAGGGCATTTTGCCGGAACAACTTGTGAAGCTCGGTGCTGAAGTGGTGCTCGCGAACACCTACCATCTCTATCTGCAGCCTGGAGAAAACACAGTGAAAAATGCCGGCGGGCTGGGGAAATTTATGGGTTGGCAGGGCCCCACGATGACCGATTCGGGCGGTTTCCAAGTCTTCTCGCTTGGCGCTGCGTTCGGCAAAAAAATCTCAAAATTTACAAGGTTAAACCTTGTCGAAAACAAGCCTGTAAATACGCCGTCAATTTACGATGAAGAAATAGCAAGTCAGCACGGTCAACTCGCAATAATAGATGATGAGGGAGTATCGTTCACTTCGCACGTAGACGGCTCGCTTCACCGCTTCACGCCAGAGCGCTCGGTGGAGATTCAACACGCGCTCGGTGCCGACATCTTCTTCGCCTTTGACGAATGTACGGCGCCGACCGAGCCATACGAGTATCAGAAAGAGGCGATGGAGCGTACACATCGTTGGGCGGAACGTAGCTTGAAAACGCATCGGCAGAATATTGACGCGAACAAGAAGCAAGCGATTTTCGGTATCGCACAGGGAGGACAGTTTGACGACCTTCGTCGGCAGAGTGCTAAGGCTATTGCTGAAATGGGGTTTGACGGATTTGGATTAGGAGGCTCGTTCAGCAAGAAATACGGCGATGATTCTCTCCAGTCGGCGCTCGCGATGTTGAAGGAGTTGCCAGAGAATATGCCAGTGCACGGCCTCGGCATTGGCGAGCCCTGCGACTTGCTCGCAGCTATTTCTGCAGGTGTAGACATCTTTGACTGTGTCGCCGCCACGCGCATCGGTCGCCACAGTTCTCTCTATACGATGCGAGGCATCATTCACTTACGCAATGGAGAATATCGTAACGATTTTTCCCCGCTCGACCCCGAGCTAGCAATAGCAGGGACGGAGACCTTCACGCGCGCCTATGTCTCGCATCTCGTGCGTTCGGGCGAAATGCTCGGGTCAATCATCGTTTCCATGCACAATGTCGGCTTTATTTTGCAACTCGTTGCCGGCGCGCGTCAAGCAATTCTTGATGGACGTTTTGACGACTATCGTGCAGACTTCGTTCGCGACTACTATCATGGCCAATTTTAAATTACACCTCCCATTTCAGCCGGCGGGGGACCAGCCGGCTGCGATACAGAAACTTGAAGAAGGGCTCAAAAGAGGTCTGCGACATCAGACGCTCTTTGGTGTGACAGGCTCTGGCAAAACTTTTACCGTCGCGAACGTCATCGCCAAGAATGATAAGGCGACGCTTGTCCTCGCGCACAACAAGACACTCGCGGCTCAGCTCGCACAGGAGTATCGTGAATTTTTTCCCGAGAATGCGGTGCATTACTTCGTTTCGTACTACGACTATTATCAGCCGGAAGCATATATCGCGCACTCAGACACTTATATAGAGAAGGAGGCGATGATAAACGCGGAGATAGATAGACTTCGTCACGCCGCCACACAAGCATTATTGACTCGTAAAGATGTAATTATAGTCGCCTCGGTCTCTGCTATCTACGGCCTCGGCTCGCCGGAGGAATATGAAAAGGTACATGTGAAGATAGAGAAGGGCGCGAGGGACGATCGAGCGGCGCTTATACGCAAGCTTGTCAATATATATTTTGAACGCACGAACGCAGACCTCAATCCCGGACAGTTTCGTGCTATCGGCAATTCTCTGGAGTTTATGCCAGTTAATGAGCGCGTTATCTACCGTGTCGTCTTCGTGGGCGACGAAGTCGCACATATAGAAAAACTTGACCCAGTATCGCGTGCAAAATTATTAGAACCAAAAAACGTTTTCGTATTTCCCGCGAAGCACTTCATCACGAATGAAGAAGAGCGACTACGCGCGATTGAAGATATTAAATTAGAACTTGAAGAACAGCTCGCGAAGTTTAAGAGAGAAGAAAAGCCGTTAGAAGCCGAGCGCCTGAAACGTCGCACACTTCACGACCTAGCGCTTATTCGCGAACTAGGCTACACAAGTGGGATAGAGAATTATTCCCGCCACTTTGACGGTCGTAAGCCTGGCGAGCCGCCATTCACACTCCTCTCCTATTTCCCGAAGAACTTTTTAACAATAATAGACGAGTCGCATGTCACCGTTCCGCAGATAGGCGGGATGTATGCAGGTGATAAGTCGCGTAAAGATGTGCTCGTGGAGTACGGCTTCCGCCTCCCGTCAGCGCGCGACAATCGCCCGCTTCGCTTTGAAGAGTTTGAAGAGCGCGTGGGGCAAGTCTTGTACACGAGTGCGACGCCCGGGCCGTACGAGAAGGCCCATTCGGAACAAATTGTAGAACAAGTTATTCGCCCGACTGGTCTTATTGACCCCGAGCTCACGGTGCGCAGAGTTAGTGAGACGGGAGGGTACAAGGGACAGGTTGTAGATTTTATTGCTGAAGCAGAGATAGTGATTAAGCGCGGTGGCCGCGCGCTCGCAACAACACTGACAAAACAAATGGCAGAAGACTTGTCTTCGTTTCTTAAAGAAAAGGGAATCAAAGCAGAGTATTTACATTCAGATATAAAAACAATTGAGCGCATTGATATTCTCACCAACTTCAGAAAGGGCGAGTTTGATATCCTCGTTGGCGTAAATCTGCTCCGCGAAGGGCTTGATTTGCCTGAAGTTGAATTGGTGGGAATTCTTGACGCTGACAAAGAAGGGTTCTTGCGTAGCGAGACCTCACTCATCCAGACTATCGGGCGCGCCGCGCGCAATGTCCTCGGCCGAGTCATCCTCTATGCCGACAATATGACTGGCTCACTTGACAAGGCGATAAGCGAGACGAATCGCCGCCGCGCGCTCCAAGAGGCGTACAACACGAAGCACGGCATCACCCCGATGACGATTAAAAAGGAGATTCACGACATCGCCGCCTCAATGCGCACCGAGCACCAGCGCACGGTCGACGAGCTCCTTGTCTTGGACACGCTTGCATACAAAAATGACCCCAAGGAGTTTATTAAAAGAAAGAGAGAAGAGATGTCAGAAGCAGTGGAGCAATTAGACTTTGAAACCGCCGCGCTCATCCGCGATGAGATATATAAGCTAGAGGGCACGGGTCCCAAAGCTCGTAAACCCCGCACCCGTAAACCGCTTTCGGGTTCTTAAATAGAGTGATATAGTTACACCGTACCTGCCCCGCCACGGGCAGGAAATTTACATAGAAAATGAAGAAAACAACAGCTAAAGAAGAGCATAAACCCGCCTCGCCGAAGACGTCGAGTCGAGGCGGGCACAAACACGGGAGCGACTGGCTCACCGTGAAGGGTGCGCGCACCCATAATTTGAAAAATATTGATGTCGCGATGCCGCGCGGAGCGATGACGGTTATCACCGGCCTCTCTGGCTCTGGAAAGTCCTCACTCGCCTTCGATACTATATTTGCTGAAGGACAGCGTCGGTACGTGGAGTCGCTCTCTGCCTATGCACGCCAATTCCTAAACCAAATGGCGAAGCCAGATGTTGATGAAATATCTGGTTTGTCGCCAGCCATTTCTATAGACCAGAAGAGTCGTTCTAACAATCCGCGTTCCACGGTCGCCACGGTTACCGAGATTTATGATTACCTGCGCGTGCTCTACGCGCGCGCGGGCCAGCCCTATTGTATCCATCATGATGTTCCCATCGTGCGGCTTTCTAAAGAAGAAATGATCAAACTTGTCTTTCAGCGAGTGGAGGCAGGGAGCATGAGCAGTGCGCATGGACCTGAAGTACTCGGCGTAGCAGTTGATAAACGCATAGTCACTATCTACGCGCCGATGGTTGTTGGGCGGAAGGGCGAGTACTACCAGCTGCTCTATGATCTCTTGAGCAAAGGCTACGAGAAGGTGGTGGTAGATGGGAAAGTGCATTCGCTCCGCGAAAAGATAGTCATGGAGCGTAATAAACGTCATGACATTGATGCGGTTGTTGATTCTATTTTCGTTTCTGAATTCGCACGCTCTACGCAGAGTGCTCGCGAACGACTCTCCGAGGCGCTAGAACTTGCATTAAAGGAAGCTGGAGGACTGGTTAAGATTAAGCACGCCGACGGTACGACAGAAACACTTTCTTCTAAATTTATTTGTCCCGAAGATGGCGCGTCTTTCCCAGAAGTTGAGCCACGGCTCTTCTCATTCAACTCGCCGTATGGCGCGTGCCCGGCCTGTCATGGGCTCGGGACCGAGTCGCTCTTCTCAGAAAAAGTGTGTCAAGTATGTAAAGGGAAACGACTTCGCCCTGAAGCATTGAGAGTTTACCTCAAAAGCACGAAGCACGAAGCACGAAGCACAAAATTCGAAAGCCCTCTCGGGGCAAGCATCGTGGATTTTACGAATATGTCTATACGAGATGCTAAAAACTTTATTGATGACATTGAATTGTCGGAGATGAAATACGATATCGCGATGCCGATTTTGAAAGAGATAGACGCGAGACTAACATTTATGTTGAACGTCGGCTTGGATTATTTAACGCTGAATCGCTCAGCGGCGACACTCTCTGGAGGTGAAGCGCAGAGAATTAGGCTCGCGTCTCAGCTCGGGAGCGGGCTCACCGGCGCGCTCTATGTGCTCGACGAGCCGACGATAGGTCTGCACCAGCGCGATAATGCTCGGCTCATCAAGACCCTTCTCATATTAAAAGAGCTCGGCAACACGATTATCGTCGTGGAGCATGACGAGGACACTATTTATTCTGCCGATTACCTAGTGGACATCGGGCCGGGCGCCGGTATCCATGGAGGAGAAGTTGTTGCTTCCGGATGGCTGGATGATTTGTTGACGACGAAAGAAAATGAAACAGGCTCTGTCACCCTTTCATATTTGCGTGGAGAAAAAGAAATTCCAATTCCCGAGGAGCGTCGCACAGGAGAGAGAGGATGGTTAAAAGTTCGTGGCGCGACACTGCACAATCTCGTGAATCAGAATATTGACGTCCCCTTGGGGAAACTCGTCTGCATTACGGGCGTCTCGGGAAGCGGGAAGTCAACATTCCTCTACGACATTCTGCACCGCAATATTTCGTCACGTTTTGCGCGCCGCGAGGTGAAGCTTGAATATATCGCATCGCTCACCGGCACCGAGTATGTCAGCCGCGCGGTTCTCATAGACCAATCGCCAATAGGGCGCACCCCGCGCTCTAATCCGGCGACGTACACAGGCGCTTTCACGCACATCCGCGACCTCTTCGCGGCGACTGCCGAGGCGCGCGCGAGAGGATGGAAGCCTGGGCGGTTCTCATTCAACGTCGCTGGCGGTCGCTGTGAGGCCTGTCAGGGCAACGGTTCTATCGCGGTAGAGATGCACTTTCTCCCGACCGTGTACGTCACATGTGATATCTGCATCGGTAAGCGTTTTATGAAAGAAACATTGGAAATTACTTTCCGCGGTAAGAATATTTACGAGGTGCTCCAGATGACGATAGAAGAAGCGGAAAAGTTTTTTGGAGACATTCCAGCTATCAATGATCGTCTCATGAGCTTGAATTCAACAGGACTTCAATATTTAACACTTGGTCAGAGCGCGACGACACTCTCCGGCGGAGAAGCACAGCGCGTGAAGATCGCAAGTGAGCTCTATCGTTCTCAAACAATGAAAACCATTTATCTGCTTGATGAGCCGACTGTAGGTTTACATTATGAAGATGTGGTGAAGCTTATTGAGATTCTACAAGAACTGGTGCGTAGAGGTAACACAGTGGTTGTCATTGAACACAATCTGGATGTGATAAAGAGCTCTGATTATATTATTGACTTCGGTCCAGAGGGCGGAGAGGGTGGCGGGAAGGTTATCGCGAAGGGCACGCCGGAGGAAGTCGCCGAGACAGACGGTTCTTACACGGGCGAATATCTAGTTAAGGTGTTAAAACGCCATGAAAAAAAGCGAATTAAGTAAATTCAATCTGCCGGATGTACCTGGGGTGTATCTCTTTAAGAAAGGGAGGAAGGTGTTGTATGTGGGTAAGGCAACGTCGCTACGCGACCGAGTACGCTCCTACTTTGATGATGATTTGATCGCGACACGCGGCCCGCGTATCGTGGATATGGTGACGAAGTCCGATAGGGTCGCGCACGAGCCGACGCCGACTGTGCTAGAGGCACTCGTGCGCGAAGCGGCGCTCATTAAGAAATATCTGCCGAAGGCGAATGTGGACGGGAAGGACGATAAGACTTTTCTTTATGCAGTAATAACTAAAGAAAATATTCCGCGCGTGCTTGTCGTGCGCGGGAAGGATATTAATTTTAAACAGCTTACGGCTAACAGCTTGCAGCTGACAGGGCCTGTTCGCAACCAGCAAACTGCCACCTGCAAGCTGCGAGCGATATACGGACCGTTTCCTTCAGGCGCGCAGTTAAAAGAGGGTTTGCGTCTCGTACGGCGCATTTTTCCGTTCTTTGATACGGCGAAGCCGGTTGTAGCAACGGGTAAACATCATCAGGCAAAAATAGAATTTAACAGTCAGATTAATCAATATCCGCGAAGTTCCATATTCGCGCCTATAGGCCAGAATATGGAACAACTGAAAATGTATCGGAAATCAATACGAAAGGTAATGCTATTTCTTTCAGGACGCGGTAAAGAGTTGCGACGGAGACTTGAAAAGGAAATGCGCGAGGCCGCGCTAGAAGAGCGGTTTGAAGATGCAGCCGAAACGCGTCGCGAGCTCTTCGCGCTGGACCATATTCAAGACGTCGCGCTCATTAAGGACGAAAATCTTGCGCAACAAGGTTCGACCTTAAATCCGAATTCCCAAGGCCGAACCTTGTTGCGCATTGAGGCGTATGATACGGCGCATCTCTCTGGGACGAACGCAATTGGCGTGATGACGGTTGTCGTAGACGGCGCGCCGGTAAAGAAAGAATACAGAACGTTTCGTATCAGGGGTGTGAAGAAGAATGATGATATCGCGTCGTTAAAAGAAATTCTCTCACGCCGACTAAATCATCAAGAGTGGCAGTTCCCGAAGGTGATAGTAGTAGACGGCGGTAAGACGCAAAAGAAGGCGGCCGAGAGTGTACTTAAAGAAGTTGGAGTTATCATTCCTGTTGTCGCCGTTGTAAAAGACGAACGTCACCGCCCGCGCGAAGTCATCGGCGCGCGTTCCGCTGGCATTTCCGAGATGGACGCCGTCCTCGCCAACTCCGAGGCGCACCGCTTCTCCCTCGCGCAACACCGTCGTGCCCGTTCTCGTTTGGTATACTGAAACGCATGCAAACCGTTGTTGGGGTACTGCGAGGCGGGCCTAGTCGCGAGCACGAGGTATCGCTTAAGTCCGGCGCCGCTATCCTTGCGAATCTGTCCGAGGAGCGTTACACCGCGCGCGACATTTATATAGATAGAAATGGAGTCTGGCATGACCGAGGCAGAGCAACTTCGCCTGAACGTATATTGCGTCAGACCGACGTTGTTCTAATTGGTCTGCACGGTGAATATGGTGAGGATGGAGAAGTACAAAAGCTTCTTGAGCGTTTCGGCGTCCCATATGCCGGCGCCGACTCATTTGGTTCCTATCTCGCGATGCATAAAATTATGTCCAAAGCGCGGGCGAAGGAGGAAGGACTACTCACACCAGAATCGCGTTTCATTGAACGCGTCGAAGACAGCGAGACTGTGGCAAGTGAGGTGGTCCGTGCCTTTCATCAGCCGGTCGTGGTGAAGCCAGTCGGTTGGGGCTCCTCGGTCGGTGTTTCTATAGTGGGAGGATACGCACCGGTGCTCTCTGCAGTTAAAAAACTTTTCTCTGATGGCGCGCCGAGCGTCATTGTTGAAGAATATATTCGTGGAAAGGAGGCGACAGTTGGAGTGGTGGAAGGACTGCGTGGCGAGAAATTCTACTCGCTACCGCCAGTTGAAATCATTCCTCCTAACGGCGATTTTTTTAATTACACAAATAAGTATGATGGGACTACCCAGGAGATTGTCCCGGGCAATTTCTCCCGCGTCGTTTCTGAAGAGCTCCAGAGGGTGACGAAGGTAATGCATCGTGCGCTTGGCCTGCGCCACTACTCGCGGAGCGATTTTATTGTTGCGCCAAAGGGTATTTATTATTTGGAGACCAATACATTACCTGGTCTCACGCATGAATCGCTCCTGCCGAAGTCCCTCGCCGCAGTCGGCGTCAGCTTCCGCGACTTCCTCACGCATCTGGTCAATCTCGCGCTCTCGCGCTAAAGTATTCAGACGGGCCCATATGTAGGCATATGAGCCCTCGTTCGGAGAGAAAGAATAATTGAAGACACTTATTATTTCTTCCTCTCTTCGGGCCCATAGCTCAATTGGTAGAGCGCCTCATTTGCAATGAGGAGGTAGCCGGTTCGAAACCGGCTGGGTCCACTCATATGATATTCTTCTTTAGTTCGCGCTCTTAGCTCAGTTGGTTAGAGCGTCCGCCTCACACGCGGAAGGTCGCAAGTTCGAATCTTGCAGAGCGCACCCGGGAGATGCCCTGTGTCGGGCCGGAGTATGCCGGTAGTACGCACGATTCGGGTTCGTGCAGACCGGGTTCGATTCCCGGCGGCCCGACTGAATATCGTTATGTTAAACTCGTCCAAGCTTGGGCCATTAGCTCATCTGGTAAGCCCTTCAGGCTTTCTCCGTCGTCGCTCCGCTTAAATAAATGTGAAGACGCATTTATTCAGCTACGCTTCTAGTAGTAGAGAGCGTCATTCGCATTGACGAGGTAAGCGGTTCAAGTCCGCTATGGTCCACAAAATCAAAAACTCGTCCGCAGTCTGGCGGACGAGTTTTTGATTTTGTATAATGAACTCTTTATTTCATATGTGCCGAGACGAGCTTCGTCATCTCAAACATCGTGACCTCGCCCTTACCTCCGAAGATAGCCTTCAGCTTCTCATCCGCGAGGATATTCCTCTTGTTTGCCGGATTCTGAAGGTTGTTCTTCTTAATGTATACCCAAAGCTGCTTAACCACCTCCGTTCTCGGCATCGGACTCTTCCCGACGACTGCCTCCAGTTCAGGAGACAGATTGAGCGGTTTTGATAAAGCTGAATTTATTGCCATAATGAATGTAATTGTATTAATTCTAAGTGACCCGTTCATTATACCACTATATTGGTATTGCAACACCGTCCGATGGTATAATGTAGAGTATGTCATTCCAGAGTTTTCTTCTTAATCAATATGCCAAGTGGAAGATGAAGGACGTTCCCAAGGAACAGCGCGAGCAGATGACCGCGCTCGTAACTAAAGACCCTCAGCTTTTTAAAAAAATCGGCGAGGAGATTGAACGGCGTAAGAAAGGCGGAGAGAGCGAGATTAAGGCGTCTATGGAGGTGATGAAGAAATATCGTACGGAACTGTCTGCACTTATGCAAAAATAAATAATATGGATACACTCGTTTCACTTCTCGTATTCTTTCAGGCGCTCGGCGCGTCTGTGGGCGCGTTACTATCTATCTGGAGCGAGTTCGTATATATCCGAGCCATGCGCGACGGACGGATTGATGTCGCAGAAACAGCTCATATGAAGATAATGGCGAATGGTCTTCGTTTCGGCATGACTATTATGCTACTCGCTTCTCTCGGTCTCGTGATTGTCTCTTATGTATTACGCGATACTCTTCAGCCGACGCTCTCCGCCGGTTACTGGATATTCATCATGTTCGCACTTCTGATTATCAGTATTTCCTGGGCACTCTCACGAAGACGAATCTCCTTTGCTCTTGGTTCAGCAACGGTCTTTACCGCATGGTGGTTTCTCGCGTATCTCACTCTCGGTTGGCTCTATCCGCTCTCATTCGGCTCCGCTGTCGCATTTCTAATCGTCGCTACTGCAGTCATATATGCCATCCTTCATTACGCCAGAATGCTCGCCGTGCATACTCGCATCAACTCTCGACAGAGTGACGATGCGTCAGATGGTGCATCGCTTGCGCAGAAGTAGAACTAACCATAATGTGCTTGTATGTTGAAGATAGGCATTGTCGGATTACCGAACGTGGGGAAGTCCACGCTTTTTAATGCGCTTACCAAGGCGTCTGTGCCGGCGGAGAATTATCCATTCTGCACCATTGACCCATCTGTCGGGATAGTCGGCGTGCCTGACACTAGACTCCAGAAACTATCAGAGCTTCAGAAGTCAGAAAGAACGATTCCAGCGGCGATAGAGTTCGTGGATATTGCGGGACTGGTGAAGGGCGCCGCAGAGGGTGAAGGATTAGGCAATCAGTTTTTGGCGAATATTAGAGAAACAGATGCGATTCTCCAAGTCGTGAGATTTTTTGACGACACGAACATCGTGCATGTTGATAATGAGGTTGAGCCGTATAAAGATATTGAAGTCATCAATCTTGAACTCGTCCTCGCCGATGCCGAGCAGGTGAGGAAACGTCGCGACAAGATTGTAGGGGAAGTGCGTTCCGGCGACAAGAAATTTATCGCTGAGGACGCAGCGCTCGCAAAAGTGGAACAAGCCTTTTCACAAGGCAAATTCGCGCTTCACTCCGGACTCGTTGACGATGAAAAGAAAAGTATCTCGCATTTGAATCTCCTCACGATGAAGCCGATTCTGTATGCATTAAATAAAAAAAGTGGCGGACATAATTTAGACGAGCTTGCGGACGGGCGCGCGGAGCGCGCGTATGAATTAATAAAGTCACTCGGCTCGCGCTATGTGATGGTAGACGCCGCGACGGAGAGAGAGTTGAATGATGTTGCGGACACTGACCGACAAAGCTTCCGACAAGAACTTGGTGTGAATGAAGATGGTTTGACCGGACTGATACGAGGCGCATACGACATTCTCAATTTAATTTCATTTTTTACAACAGGTGAGGACGAGACGCGCGCGTGGACCATTCCACGCGGGAGCGCGGCGCCCGCTGCGGGCGCCGCCATCCATCAGGATTTTGAGGATAAATTCATTCGCGCCGAAGTCGTCTCCACCGACGACCTTCTCTCTACCGGCTCGTGGGCCGTAGCGCGCGAAAGCGCCAAGCTCGCGACCTGTGGCAAGGACTACATCGTCAAAGACGGCGATGTGCTAGTATTTCTACATGGATAAACCTAAAACAACAGCGAAGGATTTCTTCTTGTGGGCGGGGGCGATGGTCGCGTTTTATTGGAGTGTGCTCGCGTTTATATTTCTAATCTTTGATTATATAAACTATACGTTCCCAAACCCACTTGGTTATTATACTACCGACCCGTACCAGAGCGGTATCAGCTACGGGATGGCTTCAATCATCGTTCTCTTGCCAATCTTCATGTTCCTTATGCGACTCATACGGGCAGACATAGTTAAAGACTCTTCGCGCAAGGAGATTTGGGTGCGTCGCTGGGTTCTGATTCTAACCCTCTTCATCGCCGGCGTCACCATCGCCGTTGACTTGATTATCCTTCTCACTACCTTCCTTAACGGAGAAGCTCTCACGACAGGATTCTTACTCAAAGTACTCGTCATCTTCCTCGTTGCAGCGGGAGTGTTTATGCATTTTATCGCAGACTTGAAGGGGTATTGGGACTTGTGGCCACTCCGCAAGAGCTATGTAGGCATCGGTGTAACAATTCTCGCAATCGTGACAATAGTCGCCGGTTTCTTCATCGTCGGCACGCCAGAGCAGGCGCGCCTACAGCGCTTTGACGCGCAGAAGGTGAGCGATTTGCAGAACATACAATCGCAGGTCGTGTATTACTGGCAGGCGAAGCAGGTATTGCCGAGCGCGATGAATGACCTCAATAATTCTCTCAACTACGGTTCTGTTCCGATTGACTCTCAAACTGGAGAGCCGTATGTCTATCAGGCTACAGGAGAGCTCTCGTTCAAGCTTTGCGCAGCGTTTAACGCAGAGAGTCGCGCGAGTCAGAATGTATATTATGAATCTCGTGCAACGATGCCTGTGCCGACAGGAGGTAAAGAAATGATGCAGGACAATTGGCAACACGGCATGGGTCAAGTGTGCTTTGACCGCACGATTGACCCCAGCTTCTACCCGCCACTCAAATAAGGATGGCATACGACCATAAAGAAATTGAAAAAAAAGCGAGAGAGAAATGGTCCGGTCTTGACCTCTATCACTCTGACTTAACCGACGACACGAGAGAGCTCTATTATCTGCTCGTAGAATTTCCGTATCCCTCGGGCGACCTGCATATAGGTCATTGGTATGCATTCGCAGTAACTGACATCTATGCGCGTCTCTTGCGCATGCGCGGAAAGAACGTACTTTTCCCGATTGGCTTTGACGCCTTCGGCCTGCCCGCCGAGAATGCGGCTATTAAGCACGGTGTGAATCCGAAAGAATGGACGTATGAGAACATGGCGCGTATGCGCGAACAACTCGCGACAATGGGCTCCTCGTTTGATTGGAGTAAAGAGGTGGTAACCTGCGAACCGAGCTACTACCAGTGGACGCAATGGCTCTTTACTAAACTATTTGAACACAATCTCGCCGAGCGGCGCCTCGCGGCGGTGAAGTGGTGCCCCAAAGATCAGACCGTGCTCGCGAACGAACAGGTGGTGGACGGCGCCTGTGAGCGATGCGGAACATCTGTAGAAGAGAAGCATCTCACACAGTGGTTTTTGAAGATTACCAGTTACGCCGAGCGCCTTCTCACCGGCTTGGACACATTGTCGTGGCGCGAAGAGATTAAGGACGCGCAGAGAGCGTGGATAGGGAAGTCGGAGGGAGCGAAACTGAAATTCAGTTTGCAGTTTACAGGTGGCAGTGAACAGGAGGAACTGCAAACTGTAAGTAGCAACCTGCAAGCTGTTGAGGTTTTCACCACGCGACCAGACACAGTGTTCGGCGCGACCTACGTCGTGCTCGCGCCAGAACATCCGCTCGTTTTGTCACTGATGAAAAAAGTTTTAAATAAAAAAGACGTTAAAAAATATGTAAGCGCGACAGCCAAAAAAACAGAGAGAGAGCGGAGCGAGAATAAAGAGAAGACCGGAGTAAAGATGGAGGGCGTTTCTGCGATTAATCCGGCGACAAAAGAAGAAATCCCAATTTACGTCGCCGACTATGTGCTCGGCTCCTACGGCACAGGCGCGGTGATGGCCGTCCCCGCGCACGACGAACGCGATTTTGAATTCGCTAAAAAATTCAATTTGCCGATATTAGAAACTGAATTTGCAGATTGGAACACTATCGCAGAAATTGGCGGTGTGAAAACGACGCAATACCGGATTCGCGATTGGCTCGTGAGCAGACAGAGATATTGGGGGTGCCCGATACCAATCGTGTATGACCCAGAGGGGAAGCCTCACGCAATTCCCGCCGAACACCTACCGTGGCTCCTGCCGACTGATGTGGACTTCAAGCCGACCGGCAAGGCACCACTTGCTTCTTCAAAAGAATTGCAGGAACGCGTAACCAAGATTTTCGGCGAGGGTTGGACGCCGGAGTACGATACTCTTGATACATTCGTTGACTCATCATGGTACTTCTTGCGGTACTTTGATTCTAAAAATGCGCATAATTTTTCTAATGCAGAATTGATGAAGAAATGGCTACCGATTAATCGCTATTCGGGTGGGAGCGAGCATACCACTATGCACCTGCTCTACGCGCGATTCTTTATAAAAGTGCTCTACGACCTAGCACTCGTGCCGGTAGATGAGCCGTTTACAGAGCGCTTTAACCGCGGAATAATCATGGGTCCCGACGGGGCTAAGATGAGTAAGTCCAAAGGAAATGTAGTAAATCCAGATGAATTCGTTCTGAAGTATGGCGCAGACGCTGTGAGAATCTATCTCGCCTTCATCGGCCCCTATAACGAGCCGAGGAGCTACCCGTGGAGTCTGGAAGGCGTCGCCTCGATGCGTAAGTTCCTTGACCGCGTCTCCCGTCTCGTGGAGAAAGCGGATTCAAAAGCGGTTTCTGATTCTTTAAATCAGGCGTTCGCGCGAACGAGTCAGAAAATTTCTGAAGACGGCAATAGGTTTAAATTCAATACCAGCGTTGCGGCGCTCATGATTCTCGTAAATGAACTGGAGGCGCTTGAGACGGTTCCGAAATCTGCGCTCACACAGCTCGTTATCATGCTCGCGCCGTTTGCTCCGCATCTCGCCGAACATCTCTGGGAAAAATTGGGAGAGGAGGGGAGTGTACACCAACAGTTATGGCCAGTCGCATCAATAATTACTGCGAGCGAGAATGAGGTTGTTGTGCAGGTAAACGGCAAGCGTCGCGGTTCGATTACACTCACCGTAAATGGCTCCGAGTCTGACGCGCTCACTGCTGCCCAAGTAATTCCAGCAGTGGTGGCCGCGCTGGCCGGGAAAGAGCCAAAACGCGTTGTGTATGTACCTGGCAAGATTATAAACCTTGTGGTATAATTCCGACAATCGTGCGTGGGGTTGACTTATTATAAGGCATACTGTAAATTACATCACATGAATAAGGGCATACATGCGAAGAAGAGTGGCAAGGTGGGTAGTAAATCCGCCACATTTTCATTTGATAGCGCAATGCTTGTGAAAAAACTTCTTTCTGCAGCGTCGGAGCGCGCCCGCGAAGTACTCGTACGCCGTTTTGGTTTGGGCACCAACACCGAGCGCGAGACGCTTGAATCTATCGGCGACCGAACCAGTATCACGCGCGAGCGCGTTCGCCAAATTGAGGCTGCCGGTCTTGATGCTGTTAGAGTGAGTAAAGCGTTTAAGGATTCCATCGGAGCATTTGAAGAAATCACACAGTATATACATTCTATCGGCGCCATCGTGCCTGAAGAGACTCTTCTTTCAGCACTCGGCAAGGATGAAAAGAGCCGTAACCGTTTCCGTTTTTTCCTCGTAGTTAATTCCGCATTTTTCCGCGAACGCGAGACGAACGACTTTCTAGCACGCTGGCACGTTGACCACGCGACCGCTAAGCATATTCACGATGCGCTTTCAAAACTCTATTCGTCTCTTTCTGACGACGATGTGATGTCCGAGGGAGCACTTCTTGACCGTTTTCTTGACGAACTTAAGGAGGTGAACGACTCGTATAAGAATGATGAGGTGTTGAAACGCTGGCTATCGCTTTCTAAACACATCGGTAGTAATCCGCTTGCCGAGTGGGGTCGTGCCACGGCGCCGGCCATCCGTATCAAAGGCGTTCGCGACTATGCGTATCTCGCCATAAAACGTCACGGGGAACCGATGCACTTCTCCGAAGTGGCTTCGACGATTGGTTCTCTCTTCTCTAAGAAGGCGCACATTGCCACAACGCACAACGAACTCATTAAGGACCCTCGCTTCGTGCTCGTCGGGCGCGGTATCTACGCGCTTACCGAATGGGGCTATACGCCGGGAGTCGTACGCGATGTTATCCGCGAGACACTTGAGAAAACAGGTCCTCTGAAGAAGGATGAAATCATACAACACGTTAAGAAGGCGCGTTTCGTCAAGGACAATACCATTCTTGTGAATCTGAACGACTCACGTTACTTCAAACGAATGAAAGACGGGCGGTACGCAGCTGTTTAAACACACTATAAACAATCCGCATCCGCCGATAGGCGGATGCGGATTGTTTTCTTGCTATACTGAAACTGATGATACCGTTTATGAAGGCAGTTGAGGCTCTGCGTAAATCGTTTACAGGCAAGACTGGTGTCAGACTTGAACCGTGGCCTCTGTTCGTTTTCGGATTGGTAATACTCTTTATGGCATATATCTTTATGCCAAAAATTGTTTCGTTGGCTTTCTCAATATCTCTGTTTCTCGCACCGCTTTGGTTGCCGTTCCTTCTCGTCGGCGGCGCTAAAGCGCTTTGGCTTACATTAAAACGAAGTGAATTTATCGCTTCAAGAAATAACGTTCTCCTAGAGATTAAGCCACCGCGCAATCTGGTGAAGACACCCCTCGCGATGGAGGCATTTATTTCCAGCATCCATTTATCTCCGTTAGAGAGCAATTGGTATGCGGTTTGGATTAAAGGAGGTGTTCGCCCATGGTGGTCGCTGGAAATCGCGTCTTTTGAAGGGAGGGTGCACTTCTTCATCTGGACACAGGCGAATTATCGCCGAATCGTAGAATCGCAGATGTATGCGCAATATCCAGGTGTGCAGATAGTTGAAGCTCCTGATTATACGAAATTGATTAGTGCAGACCCGGAAGAGTGGAGTGTCTGGGGAACTGATTTTAAACAGTCCAACGAAGACCCTCTACCGATTAAGACATATATAGAATACGGGATGGACAAGGTGCAGAAGGAGCCTGAACAGGTAGACCCTCTCGCGAATCTCATTGAATTTATGGGCTCAATAGGGAAGGGTGAGTATCTCTGGCTCCAATACGTTATTAGAGTTCATAAAGGAGAGAAATATCATAAGACTAATAAAAAAGGTAAAGCATATACATGGAAGGATCAAGCTGAAGAGCTTGTAGATGAGATTCGTAAGAAGACGCGCGACTCTTATATAGACCCCATATCTGGCGAAGAGCGACCCGGATTCCCGAATCCGACTAAGGGTCAATCGGAGAAAATTGCCGCTATTGAACGTAATGTGTCCAAACTCGCCTTTGACGTCGGAGCGCGTTCAATCTATATAGCGAAACCTGACAAATTCAATCCTGTGATGATTACCCACATGATTAGTCTCTTTAAGCCCTTTAATACAGTCGGATGGAACGATATCAACTCAAGTGACTGGCTGAAACGGTTTGACGATTATCCTTGGGAAGTAGGTGCGGCTAAAATGAAAAAGCATTATTCGCGCAAGCTTGTAGAGGCGTTCCGTCGCAGACAGTTTTTCCACGACCCGTTTTATTACGGGGTTTCTAAAGACGAAATAATGGTGATGAGTACAGAAGAAATCGCGACCATCTTCCATATCCCGTCAAGTTCTGTCGGGACACCTGGGCTAGAACGCATTCAATCTGCGACAGGCGAAGCTCCTTCCAATCTGCCTACATAACCGTATGGATCCCGTTAGAAATTTTTGCAAACTTTATGTGTGGTGGTTCTGTTCATTCACCGTCGCCGTAGTCCTCGTCGGCGGTTATACGTTACTGTTCGCATCGCCGTCAGACTTTCCTTCAGGGAGCATTGTAGTCATTGTTCGCGGAGCGTCAGTGTCTGACATATCTAAACAATTATCAGACGCGAATATAATTAAGCACCAATCAGTCTTGAATTTAATACTACGAATTTCCGGAGCGAGTTCTAACGTGAAGTCCGGCGGATATCTTTTTAAAAATCCGGAAAATGTATTTACAATTGCAAATCGGCTAGCCACTGGCGCGTACGGTCTCCCTCCGGTTCGTATCACATTTCCGGAAGGCATAACGGTGCGCGACATAGCAGAAAAAATTGTTGAGACACTACCTCTCATATCCGAATCAGATTTTATTTCGCTTGGTAAATCGTATGAGGGATATCTATTTCCTGACACGTATCTTTTCCCGCCGGACGCGACGGCTCAGTCTGTAATTGACACGATGCGCGCTAACTTTGATTTAAAAATTGTCCCGTTATTGAGCGAGATTAAAGCCTCCGGACACTCAATTGCAGACATTGTCATTATTGCATCTCTAGTAGAAAAAGAAGCGCGAACGATTGAAAGCAAGCGTATTGTGGCAGGTATTTTATGGAACCGATTAAAACTCGGTATGCCACTTCAAGTAGATGCGGTGTTCGGCTACATTTTTAACCGCGACACATACTCGCCGTCATATGAAGATTTAAAAGTCGCTTCACCATATAACACCTATCTCCACACCGGTCTTCCTCCCGGACCGATAGCTAATCCAGGGCTTGAGAGCATTCAAGCGGCACTGAACCCGACAAAAACAAATTATCTCTACTACCTAACTGGCAAAGATGATTTAATGCATTACGCCACCACCTACGCGGAGCATCAGACGAATCAGAGAAAATACCTAAAATAACTCTCTGCCGAGAGGGGCTTGACAGCGGGTCAAAAGGGTGTATTATAGTAAATGGGAATTCGTGTCGGCATTGCCCGTGGGGGCGATGGATGCGAAGGCTCGTTGACAGAGGAGAACGGTATGAGAACGATTGTACGTTTGGCAGTAATCCTGTTCGTGGTGGTGACTTCGGTTGCCTTCGGAGCGCAAGATATGCAGCAGAAGTACACGGTGCAGAAGGGAGATAACCTCTGGAACTTATCAGGGGATAGACTTCGTGATCCGTTGATGTGGCAGCAAGTAGTGAAGGACAACCCCTTCCTCGCACAGCCCGGACGCAAGTTCGAGCAGGACGGTAAGACGGTTGTCGTGATTCGCCCAGGCGAAAAGTTGGTTGGTCTCGAGAAGTTCGGGATCACACCGGCGTTGCCTGCACCGATAGACGCGTTACCAGTAGTAGACCTGAAAGGGTCTGAAACGGGGAACTCGTCATTGCCGTGGTCGATCTGGGCAATTCTCGCAATTATTGCAGCGCTGACTGCATGGTGGCTACTTGAGCGAATGCTCAATAAGAGCGCGGCGACTGCGGGAACGCCAGTAGTCCCTGGGGGTGTGACTGAGCAAACGGCTCGGACACAATTTCAGGAAATGGCGGCGTTACGGCATCAGAGAGCGACCGGCACCTCGCTTCCCACGCAACAGTTCATTGTGGTGGATCAAGTTGCGGGACGTATCTCCGGTGTCATGAACGTTCGCTACGCGGATGGTCGTGAAGTGCCACGTCGCCTAAAAGGCGAGCGTGCATTCCGTGCGAATGTTCGCTTTCCGAACGGTACAGTGGAAACTCTGTATATGTTGCAGGCGTGTGGCAACGACCTGCGGTACGGCGGAATCAGCCGTTATCTGCCCGGACCGGAATTTCGGTTCGAGCCGGATGCCCAGCAAGCCACAGCATCGGTTGTACCCGCACCAGCGGCTACTGCAGCACCGGCGCCGGCGCTTGCTATCGTTCCGGCAGCGGCACAAGAACCTGCGGCCGCAACACAGCAGGATGAGGCGACGTTCCGGTTTGAGTTCAAACCGGCAAACGACACCGAACCCGGTCTGGTGAGGGTCAAGGGCGCAAAGCCCAACTTCAATGTCAGTATGGCCAAAGACGGCACGGTGACATTGCGGTATCAGCCGATCGAAGCGTATCGTAAATAGTACGCTTACGAGTAGTACCTTGAAGCCCTGCATTCGTGCAGGGCTTTTTTTATTGAAGCAGAGGTGATTAGATGAGGAGTAATGAACGTAGAAGGGAAGAAGATATATGTAGGATTATCTGGCGGGGTAGACTCGGCGGTGTCGGCGGCGCTACTTAAACAAGATGGGGCCTTAGTGACGGGTGTGTTTATCAAGGGGTGGTACCCCGAAGGGATGCCCTGCACATGGGCGACAGAGCGCAGGGATGCGATGCGAGTGGCGGCGCGACTCCACATCCCGTTCCGTACGCTTGATGCGAGCGCAGAGTACAAGAAGAGCGTGATCGATTATTTGATTAGTGAGTATCGCGCGGGGCGCACTCCGAACCCGGACGTGATGTGCAATAGGGAAGTGAAGTTTGGCGCCTTCTACCGCTTCGCTATGGCGCAAGGCGCTGACTCTATTGCGATGGGGCACTATCGTAGTGGTGAAAAAGACCAGAGTTATTTTCTATGGGCAGTGCCAAAAGAGATTTTAAATGCAACCATTTTCCCCGTAGGTAATTTAGAAAAAGATGATGTGAGAAAGCTTGCAAAAAAATTTAATCTGCCTGTGGCCGAGAAGAAAGACAGTCAGGGCATATGCTTTTTAGGAAGTGTTTCAGTCAAAGAATTTTTGGAAAAAGAATTTGGGAATGATAATCCGGCGCTTTTATATACTCTTGGTCAGCGTGTTTCGGGCGGGTATGTAGTCTGGAAGGATGTTGAAAAGAAGAAGATTAGGATTTCAAAAACTCTTGCAACTTCAAAACATATCATTCCTTTTACTAACGCGAATTGGTTTGGAGAATTCTCTACAGTTCAAGAAGCTCAGTATAGGTATCGTGGTAACCGTATACATGGACGTATTGAAAAAAATAGTTTTATTACCGTCAATTCATTACCTGAAACTCCGGCTCCAGGGCAGTCAATAGTTTTTTACTCGCCTCGCTCAAGCTCCGGCGAAGCGGGCAATGGCACAGAACTTGTCGGTGGTGGTATCATTGACGCATGAACCGTATGCGCCTTTGGATTTCTGCGGCAATTATCGCATTTATAATTCTAATCATTTTTGCACTCTCTGTACCGCACACGCGCGATGTCGGAACCGACTCAATACCTTTATCTCAAACAAAGAACGTACCTTCCGTCATATTACGCGACTCGTTCAAGAAAGGTGTACACACTATTTCAGGTTCCGTTGAAGCTCCGAACGCCTGTACATCAGTTAACGTTTCAGCAACAGTTCTCGGCGATGCTTCAGGCAAGGAGAATATACTCGTTACAATATCCATGCCTTCTGATTCAGGTATTTGTCTTCAGTTACCCACTCGCACAAGTTTTCAAACAACAGTTTCAGCGCCGGCGAATCTGCCGATATCAGCGACCGTTAACGGCTCATTAGCGTCTACAACCTCACCATGACAACACTACCGGTCATCATTAAAGCTGATGGAACGAACGAAATATTTAATCAAGAGCTCCTTACAAGGTCTCTTGAACGTTCCGGTGCGGGCGAGTTAACGGCAAAACAGATAGCCGAAACAATTACAAACACGGTCGCTCCAGGGACTTCATCAAAAGAAATTTATACGCGCGCTTTTTCGCTCCTGCGCAGGGAAGCCCGTCCAGTCGCCGCCAGATACGCATTGCGTCGTGCGCTCCTGGAGCTTGGTCCCACAGGTCACCCGTTTGAAGATTTCATTTCGCATCTGTATCGTACAGAAGGCTGGCAGGTGGAAACTAGAAAAATAATAAAAGGGAAATGCGTATCGCATGAAGTAGACTTCTACGCTTCAAATAAAGAACAGAACGAATTTCTCGCCGCAGAACTTAAATATCACAACGATTCCGGATACAAAACAGACTTGAAGGTCGCGTTATACGTAAAAAGCCGTTTTGACGATATCTTTGCATGTGACGAATCGGTGCGTTCTTGTCCGATTGACCGTGGCATTCTTGTAACAAATACTAAGTTTACGTCCGAAGCAATTGCATATTCCGAGTGTTCGGGTGTAGAACTCTTGGGTTGGGGTTATCCGGCGAACAACAATCTTTTCATCCGTATGAGTCGCGCGAAGGTATATCCGATTACTACACTTACTGGACTTTCCCGCGCCGAGAAATTCCTTCTTATAGAACGCGGTGTCATTGCAGTTGATGAAATTATGAAGAATCGCCGCGCGCTGGACATATTGCATCTCTCGAGCGAGAGGGTAGGCGAGCTTCTCGCAGAAGCAGACAGCCTCCTTGCGTTTTAGTACCCAACTACCTAAGTTCCGCGAGCTCTTCGCGTGCAACGCCCGCATCGCTCCATGGCATTCTCGTCCCTTTTGGGCCCATGATGTGGTGTTCAGAACCTTTACCAGTAATGAATACCGCTGAATTTTTTTCAGCCATACGAACCGCCTTTCGTATCGCCTCACGCCGATCAAGAATAAATTCATGAGAGTGATTCTTAATTCCTTTAGCAACGTTATCCGCGATGTCTTTCGGGTCTTCATCATACGGATCTTCGGTGGTCAGAATGATATGCTCGCAGTGTTTGTCCGCAATTTCTCCCATCACTTTGCGTTTGGCAATATCGCGTCCACCGCCAGTACCACCCAAAATACAGATTTTTTTCACGCCTGCATACACGCTATACGCACGGTCAAGTGAGTCGGCCGTGTGCGCGTAATCCACAATGACAGTAAAGTTTTGTCCTTCATCAATCTTCTCCATACGTCCAGGAATGAGAGTGAATTTCTCCAATGCACTTTTTATGTGTGCAATCGAAATACCACGGCTCTCGGCAAAGGTGGCCGCCGCCAGCGCATTCATTATGTTAAATTCCCCCGACAGTTTTAGATGAATCTTTTGTCCTCGCCACTCTATGTCTCCACCATCTGTGTTTGTTGTAAAAGGCAGCGCATCATCAATGCCATATTTAATTTTTTGTCCTACACGAACAGCAAGAAATTTACCGGCTTCTGCGTCATCACGATTTACGACGACAGAATGACTTCCTGTATTTCCTCGTTCAAGAGCGCGAGCAAGACTTACTTTAGCATCAACGTATTTTTCATACGAGCCATGCGCCTCTATATGTTCCGGCGAGAGATTAGTGAAAATAAGTGCATCAATATCAATGAAAGCATGACGGAATTGTTTCGCGCCCTCTGATGTCATCTCTATTACGGCATATGTACATTTAGCATCAACAGCCCTGCGAAGAAATTTCTGCAGGCGAGTTCTCCCAGGCATGCTTTGTCGCGACGGATTTTCCTCACTGAGATTCGCGATTTTAAGTCGATTGCTATTCACGAGTGCAACACGAAATCCTGCTTCTTCCAATATCGCCGAGGTAAGCTCGGTGGTGGACGTCTTGCCCTTGGTGCCCGTAACACCGACGACGTAAAGATGGCGAGAAGGGAAGCGGTAATAGACAGCCCCCACTCCTGCAAGTAGATAGTGATACGTCGGCTGTGTCGCAGAGAAAAGCGCTTTTGGAATGAGAGATTTTATCGACCGAAGAATTTTTTCCATGCGTGCTATAGTAGTTTATCATATGGTAAAAAGCGTATATAAAAGAAAAGGGAGCGGGCCATTTGACCCTGCCTCCAGCGAGCCCTTTAAAGTGAGCCGTTCCAAGATAGATATGTTTACGGAGTGTCAGAGATGCTCGTATCTGGATTTAAAGTTCGGTGTGAAGCGCCCCTCTATGCCCGCATTCACGCTCAACAACGCGGTGGACGAATTATTGAAAAGAGAATTTGATATTCATCGCGCGAACAAGACGAAGCATCCGCTCCTAAAAAAATACGGCCTTGACGCGGTGCCGTTACAAGATGAACGGATGGACGAGTGGCGCGACGCTTTGCGTCGCGGTATCCAATATCATCATGTTCCTACAAATATTCTAGTACGAGGAGGCATTGACGACGTTTGGGTCAACCCGGCTGGCGAGCTGATCATCGTCGACTACAAGGCCACGAGCAAGAAGGTGGGGCCGAGTACGGAAGACGATTTGTATGACTCATACAAGAAACAAATGGAAGTGTACCAGTGGCTCTTTCGCCGGAATAACTTCAAAGTTTCCCAGACCGGCTACTTCGTGTACGTGAACGGCAAGTCGGATGCGAAAGCTTTTGATGGAAAATTGGAATTTGATATAGAACTCATTCCATACACGGGGAGCGACACGTGGGTGGAGCCGACAGTGTTTGATTTAAAAAAGATGTTAACAAGCGACGAAATACCGTCTTCTGGCATCTCCTTTGGCGGCGGTCCTTGCGAATACTGCACCTACCGCGAATCGGCCGGAAAGACGTTCAAAGAACAGCACAAGAGAGTCGCGCCTTAGTGGACAATTGCGCGACATGATTCTGCAGAATCAAATGAACGTAAAGATTGAACCATCGTGGAGAGAGAAGCTGAAAGGTGAGTTTGAAAAAAAATACTTCGTCGAGCTGTCGGAATTCGTGAAGAAGGAGTACAAAGATGGATTTGTGTATCCCGAACCGAAGAATATTTTCAGAGCGTTTGACTTATGCCTCTTTGATAAAGTAAAAGTCGTGATACTTGGGCAGGACCCGTATCACGGAGTTGGGCAGGCGAACGGTCTCGCCTTCGCCGTTGACGAGAGAGAAGCAATTCCACCCTCGCTCCGGAATGTGTTTAAGGAAATAGAAAGTGATTTAGGGAAATCTCTTGTGTACGCAAGTTGCGATTTATCCCATTGGGCAGAGCAGGGCGTTCTTCTCTTGAACGCAACGCTCACCGTGCGAGCCGGCTCTGCCGGCTCGCACCAAGAGAAGGGCTGGGAACAGTTTACAGACGCCGTCATCAAAGCGCTCTCGCAAGAGCGCCCGGGTTTGGTCTTCATGCTCTGGGGCAACTACGCGAAGATGAAGGGCGCGCACATAGACCGGAGCAAACATCTCGTATTAGAAGCACCGCACCCCTCACCATTCTCTGCCTACTCAGGCTTCTTCGGCTGTAAACATTTCTCCAAGGCAAATGAGTATCTTATTGCTCACAACCAAACCACAATAGATTGGCTCTAACTATTTCTGCCAGTAGGTTTTGAAATCCAATATTTCTGAAACAAGCGTTTCAGCGATTTCGCCCTTATAACAAATAGCGCGGTCGTCTACGTAGACAAACGCAATCGGCTTACCTGGATTATCTCCTTCTTTATCCGGTCGGCGATTGATGTAATCAACAGGGATAGAGAACTGCTCACAATACTTCTTCAAAAATTCATCGCCCCGCGTTGAGTGGATGAGAATCTTGCACCCTTTCTCCTTCAGTATCTTGATCGCTTTGACAACTTCGGCATTTGGCTCTTGTATATCCTCTTTGGTGACGAACCCAGAATAGGAGGCAAGCACGCCGTCAAAATCAAAGGCGATAACACGAGGAGGGTTCATTACCAAATCTTCGCACGACTCGAAGTAGAACGGTAGAGCTTGTCACCTTTAGTAACGCCAAAGGCTCCATAGAACTCGGGGAGGTTCGAGGCAGGGCCGTTGATGCGGAACTTACCGGGGGAGTGCGGGTCGGTGAGCACTTGGGTCTTCTCTGACTCGGGGCGCCTATTCTCGCGCTCAAAGAGAGCGAAGGAGAGGAAGAACCTCTGCTCGGGGGTGAAGCCGTCAATAACTTTGCGTCCGGTCTGAGCGAGGCGGAGTATATAGGCATCAAAGGCGATAGAGGCGCCACCGAGGTCAGCGATGTTCTCGCCGAGCGTGAGCTGGCCGTTGACCTTGAGTCCACCAGCGACTTTATATTCGTTAAATTCTTTCACCAATATTTTTGCTTTATCGGCAAAACGTTTTGAGTCTTGTGCAGTCCACCACGTCTTACGGTTGCCTTTGCCGTCAAACTTGCATCCTTGGTCGTCGAATCCGTGGGTGATCTCGTGCCCAATCACCGAGCCCATTGCGCCATAATTGACCGCGTCGTCGGCGCTCACGTCAAAGAACGGTGGCTGGAGAATCGCGGCGGGGAAGACAACATCATTGAGCCCGAAGCTACAATAGGCATTTACCGTCTGCGGGCTCATAAACCACTCACCACGGTCGACCGACTTCGTGAGCCGTCTCATCGCGCGCTTGTGCTCGAACGCGGCGACCCGTATGGCATTACCGAAGTAGTTGTCGGCGCGTATGACTAGTCCCTTATAACTCTTCCATTTGTCTGGGTAACCAAACTTGCGGTTCATCTGTGAGAGCTTCACGAGCGCCTTCTTCTTGGTGGTTGCGCTCATCCAGTCAAGATTCTTAATTCGCATGGCGTAGGCGACGAAGAGATCCTCGGTGAGCATTTTGATTTTCTTCTTCGCCTCAACACTGAAATAGGCGTCGACGTATAGCTTGCCGAGCGCCTCGCTCAAGCTCCCGTTGACCACGCTCTGCACGCGCCGCCAAAGAGGCTTCATCACCTTAACGCCCGAGAGAGTAGTGCCGTAGAAGGCGAAGTTCTGCTTCTCAAACTTCTCACTCAAGTAGCTCGCCGAGCCCGCGATCAAGTGCCAACTCAAATACATCTTCCAGTCTTCAATCGGTTCTTTCACCAGCATCGCGCTCATCGTCCTCATAAACTCGGGCTGCATCACGATTAAGTCCTTCGGCTTACCAGCTCCACTTATCGTAAAGAATGCGTGCCAGTCGATATGCTTGGCGAGTTTAGTAAGTGCCGCGATGTTCATCTTGTGGTACGTCTTATCGACGTCTCGTAAATCCTCTTTCGTCATCGAGATATGCGCGAGCGCGGTCTCGAGGCGCATCACCACCTCGCGTACCTTCTTGGCCTCTCTTAGCGTCTTGCCGGCGAGCACACTAATCGCCTCGATATGCTTCTGATACGCTACGCGGACGCGCAGGGACTCGGCGTCACTCTTCACATAGTAGTCGCGGTCGGGCATCCCGAGCCCGCTCTGGTGCAGATAGATCACGTACTTCTCGCTGTTCTTCATATCTTGGTCGATACCCATGCCCCATGGGCCACCACCACCGATCTTCTCCAGCTCCGCGAGCGTGGCTACGAGCGAGTGTACATCTTTAATCCTCTCTATCTTCTCTAGCCAGAGTTTAAGTGGCTTCAACCCCGCAGCGTTGCGTTGCTTAATATCTATTCCCGAGCGATAGAAGTCACGGACAAGCCTCTCTGGACTACCCACCTTCAAATTCTTACTCTTCTCAACCTTGGTCACGAGAGCGCGCAGCTTCTTCTCGGTCTGAAAGCGCAAGATGTGGAATGAGCCCCACCGCGACTCGTTCGCTGGTATCGCATTTTTCTTAAGCCACCTCCCATTCACGAAGTGGTAAAAATCATCTTGTGGTCTTACTCTCGTATCCATATCCCTCGTCTCAAATCCCCAGCCTTTTTTCATATCAGCTATAGTATATGAAATTATTATCTCGTGCTATCTTTTTAAGCATGACCGTCAATGAGGTGAGGAGTAAATACTTGGCCTTTTTTAAAGCGCGAGGACACGCGATTATTCCGAGTGCGTCTATCGTGCCCGAGAACGACCCGACGACGCTCTTCACGAGTAGCGGGATGCAGCCGCTTGTGCCCTACCTACTTGGACAGTCACACCCCGAGGGCACGCGCCTCGCCAATTCTCAACTCTCGTTTCGGGCTGGCGATATAGAAGAGGTGGGGGACAATCGGCACACGACATTTTTTGAAATGCTAGGCAATTGGTCCTTAGGTGATTATTTTAAAAAAGAACAACTACCTTGGGTCTACGAATTTTTGACTGAAGAACTTAAACTACCAAAAGATAAACTTTGGGTCACGTGTTTTGCCGGAGACGAGGTGCTTGGTTTGCCAAAAGATACTGAATCGGCAGAAATTTGGAAAAAAATAGGAATGCCAGAAGACCATATACTTTTTTACGATGCGAAGAAGAATTGGTGGAGCCGCTCAGGCACGCCGGAGGCGATGCCGGCAGGTGAGCCTGGCGGTCCCGATTCTGAAATTTTTTATGAATTTACAAGCGTTAAGCATGGCATTGCTTTTGGAGAAAATTGCCATCCTAACTGCGACTGCGGTCGTTTTATGGAAATTGGCAATTCGGTGTTTATGGAATATATAAAACTCGACCCTTCGACAAGCTCAGGGCAGGCGGCTTTCGGAAAACTCCCAAAGCAAAATGTTGACTTCGGCGGAGGTCTTGAACGTCTCACTGCGGTAACTCTTAATAATCCGGACATATTTATGATTGATGTGTTTGACTCAGCTCGCGTCATGCTTGAGAAACATTCAGGTAAAAAATATCAAGTCGAAGTCTTGCTTCAAAAGTCGTTCAGAATCATCTTGGACCACACGCGTGCGGCTTCCGTTATGTTTGACGCAGGACTTTGTCCTTCTAATACAGAACAAGGATACGTTCTTCGTAGATTAATTCGTCGCGCGATACGGGAAGCAGATAAACTTGGAATTAAAGACGCAATACTTGGCGAGATTGCAGAAGGACATGAAAATGAGTTTCGTACGGAGGAAATGCAGTTCAGAAAGACGCTCGCCAACGGCATGCGCGAGCTCACGAAGATGGGCGACACCATTGACGCCTTCATGCTCTTTACCACCTATGGATTCCCGATAGAGCTCACGGCAGAGATAGCTATAGAACGAGGAAAAAAGATTGATATGGATGCGGTAGAGAAGCAGATGGCCGACCACCAAGCGCTGTCGCGGGCGGGTGCCGCGCAAAAGTTCGCGGGTGGGTTGGCCGACCACGCCGAGCAGACTATTCGCTATCACACGGCGCATCACTTACTTTTGAAAGCGCTTCAAATAGTGCTAGGAAAAGACGTGCACCAGCGGGGGAGTAATATCACCAGCGAACGGCTTCGCATCGACTTCTCTTACGGGCAGAAGATGACGCCAGAACAGAAAACGGAAGTGGAAAAAATCGTGAATGAGAAAATTGCAGAGGCGATTCCCGTTATCCGTACCGATATGCGCCTCGAAGATGCCGAGGCACTCGAGGCAGAGCACGAGTTCGGCGCCGTCTATCCGGACACGGTTTCGGTGTATTCAGTCGGTCCACTAGAAAACGCATTCTCCATAGAATTCTGCGGCGGTCCGCATGTGTCCAACACGGGCGAGCTCAAAGGAACATTTAAAATACAAAAAGAAGAAGCGAGCTCAGCGGGTATTCGTCGCATCAAAGCAGTGTTAGAATAAAGCAATGAGTTTTTTCAGTAACATTTTTAATCCGACGAATACGGAGTCACTCGTACTTATAGACATCAGCGCCGGCTCGGTCGCGGGCGCATATGCGCATTATAAAGACGGTGAGATTTCGTCTCTTCTCTATACGCGTCGTCTCCCTATAGAAGTTAGGAATGGAGAACGTCATGAACTGGCGATGTTGCGGGCGTTAGAAATTCTTGGCAATGCACTCATTAAAGAAGGTGCACCGGTTCTCGCGCGTGCTACTGGGAGTGGACGCGCAGACACCATATTTATATCGGTAGACGCACCATGGCATGAAACTAAGGTTCGTACGGAATACTTTGAAAGAAAAACGCCGTTCACATTTACCAAGAGTATGGTCGCCACTGTGCTGGAGAAAACCAGCGTCACTCCAGAGGGAAAAGTTCTTTCCGATGAAAGCATCATAGGTACTATCCTCAACGGTTATGAGACGCGCGAACCGTACGGAAAGAAAGCAAATAGAGCTGCACTAATAATACTTACTTCGTTTATTGATGAAAAAATTTCAGAAGGTATTGTAAAAATTCTGCGTGGTCTTTTTCACACAAAGAACATTTTATCAATCACTGGAAGTTCTCTGCGATATCAGGCTATGCGCATCGCATTCCCGCACGAACGCGATTCGCTTATTCTGGATTCCGTTGGACAATTAATATCCGTAGCGCTCGTGCGCAAGAATTTGCTAGTAGCAGTAACCGATGTTTCAGACGCAGCAAGAACAAACGTTGATTCGTGGGCTAAAGAGGTTATAAATGAATTCACAAAGCTGTCAAAGGAACATCCATTACCTCGGACAATATTTTTGCTTGCACAAGAACAGGACTCTTCGTCGCTAGAACAAGCGCTCAACTCTGCAGAACTTGTCGGACTATGGCTCTCGGACAATCCGCCGAAGATAGTTCCTGTACGGGCCGGTCATCTATCAAGCTCTGTAAGGCAGGTTACAACAGCTTCTCCAGACCTACCGCTTCTCCTCATGGCGCTTTATTGGCAACACCATAAAAAGTAATGTTATACTTTACCTATGCGTACACTAAATGACATCATCCCTCCGTCTAGGAGAAAGGAGACAGGACATCTTACCGGCGGTACATCAGGTCGTGAACCACTTAATCTGTCAGTCGATAAACCGCCAAAATTTCCGTATACTACGCTCGGCGTCGTAGCGCTTGTCGTCGCGGTCTCTATCGGTGCGCTCTTCTACTTCTCTGTCGCCAAGGTTGAAGTAACACCTGGAACGGTCTCCGCGGCAGTGCAAAATTCGTTTACTGCTTCTAAGAGCACAGGCTCACTTCCGTTTGAAATCGTAACTTCACAGAAAATCGCTTCCCAAAGCGTCAAGAGCAGCGGTTCTAAAACCGTGAATTCATCCGCATCCGGAACAATAACGGTCTACAACACGCAGACGAAATCTCAAAAGATTATCGCGAATACCCGCTTCGCTACTTCAGCAGGATTCATTTTCAGAATACGTTCGGCTATAACGGTGCCCGGAGGCACGTCTGTGAAGCCAGGTAGCATCACAACAAATGTATATGCGGACAAAACAGGTAGTTCTTATAATGTCGGTCCGACATCCTTTACTGTCCCTGGATTCGCAGGAACTTCGCAGGAGACAATGGTGTATGCGCGCTCTACAGAAGCAATGACCGGTGGCGCCTCCGGAACCGTACCAATAGTAGACGCCACTCTTGAAGAACAGGCGCGAAACGCCCTTAAAACCGCACTCACCCCCGACCTTCTTGAAGGTATCAATAAACAAATTCCTCCCGGTTATGTTCTTATATCAGGAGCAATGACGACCGTTTATGAAGCACTTGATTCAGTACCCTCATCAACAACCGGTATGGTAGATATTAAAGAACAGGGAACTGTTACTGCAGTTATATTCCCGAACACCGCACTCGCAGAGAAGATCGCGTACTCCGTATCCGGACTCGGATATCAGGGAGAGCAAGTAACATTATCTTCAACCGGCAACTTATTATTAGCGACCATGAATATGCCTGGACCGGACACGGAGACATTCTCGTTTACTCTGGCCGGAACCGCATCTCTCACATATACTGTAGATAAGAGCCGTATATCAGCCGCCGTAGCAGGAAAGACGCGTTCGGCAGCAGAGGTCGCTCTTACTAATTATCCTGAAGTCAAGAGAGCCGTTATCGTCCTACGGCCGTTCTGGAGACAGACATTCCCGCAGGACCCGTCCTCCATCACGGTCATTGTGACCGGTCAGTAATTTGACGATATTAGATACATCTGCTAGATTAATACAGTACTTGCATGAGTAATGAATAATAAATGAGTGAAGGCGAAGATATTAAAACTACGGTAAACGGAACCGTTGAAGAAGTATTGCCGAACTCGCTTTTTCGCGTTCGCATGCCAGCAAGTATTGAAGGAGAAACTGGAGAACTTATTCTTGCATACCTAGCTGGAAAGATGCGTTTGCATCGCATCCGCGTCTTGATGGGTGATTCAGTGGAGATGATTCTTGACCCGTACGGAGGCAAGGCGAGAATTGTGCGACGTTTAACATAATTATTTAAGCAATTACGATGAAAGTTAAAGCATCAATAAAGGTACAACAGCCGGGAGACCAGCTCGTCAAGAGGGGCGGGCGTCTTTATCGTATTAATAAGAAGAACCCGCGTCGCAAGGCAAGACAAGGTTGATATGTTTAAATATTTAAAAATTTCAATATGCGTATAGCAGGCGTTACAATTTCAGATAATAAACAGCTCGCTTATTCACTGCCGATTATTTTCGGTATAGGCCCCGCGCGAGCGCGCGATATCCTCAAGCAGGTCGGCGTTCCTGCGAACAAGAAGGGTGGCGAGATAACAAGCGATGAAGAGCAGAAAATTCGTTCGCTCGCAGAAGGGTTCACGATTGAGGGCGAGCTTCGTAGAGAGATCGGACAGAACATCAAGCGTCTTAAGGATATACGCTCCGCGCGTGGAGATCGTCATGCGCGCGGACTGCCGGTGAGAGGTCAGCGGACTAAGACAAATTCACGTACGCGCCGAGGCAATGTGAGAAAGACAATGACCTCCGGTCGCCGTACGTTGGAAAAGACGTAAAATTTATTTTGCAAATATTATAAAGCTATGGGTAAAAAACGCATCATCAAGAAGAGTGGCAGAGGCATGGACGCAGGGCGTAAGGAACGCGCAATGTCTAAAGTGACTAAGCGTCATCTGGATAAAGGAATTCTCCACATTGAGGCGACATTCAATAATACGAAGGCTATTCTCACCGACGAAAAGGGTAATGCTGTCGTCTCCTCCAGCGCGGGAGCACTCGGCTTCTCCGGCGCAAGGAAGTCTACGCCATACGCGGCAGCAAAGGTCGGTGAATTTCTCGGTGAGAAGGGAATGATGATAGGCCTGAAAGAGGCTACTGTCATCATTAGGGGAGTTGGCGCTGGTCGCGAGTCCGTCCTGCGGGCATTCTCTGGCAAGGGAGTGCAGATAAAGTCCATCAAGGACGTAACACCGGTCCCGCACAACGGGCCGAGACCGCCGAAGCCTCGTCGCGTATAGTTATGTTTAAACATTTAAATATTTAAATATGATCACCGGACCACGATATAAAATAGCAAAGCGCTTGGGCGCTACAGTATTTGAAAAAGCGCAGACCCAAAAGTTTGCGTTATCTGCCGACCGTTCCGCGAAGAATAAGAAGCGCAGTCGCGGTCGGACTAGTGAATACGGCAAGCAAATGCTGGAGAAACAGAAGGTGCGTATAACGTACGGGCTGCCTGAAAAACAGTTCCGTAATTACGTGCACAAATCACTCGCCGAGGTTCATAATGTCCAGCCAAGCGAACGTCTGCACGAGCTTCTTGAGATGCGTTTGGACAACGTTGTCTGGCGCCTCGGTCTCTCCCCGACGCGTCGTGGAGCTCGGCAGATGGTCGCGCACGGCCATGTGACGGTGAACGGAAAGAAAAGCCGTGTCCCGTCGCAGGCGCTCAAGGTCGGTGAGACGATTGCTGTGCGCGAAGGGTCTAAGAAGCACGGTGTTCTCGTCGGGTTCAATGAGCGATTCATAGAGCGACCGATGCCGTCGTGGCTCATCTGGGACCCGAAGAAAATGGAGGGCTCTATAAAAGAGCGTCCAACGAATGCTTCGGCGGACACTGCAGGCGACCTCGTCGCCGTACTCTCGTTCTATACGAGATAGTCGGTTATATTATTTGGAGTATTAATCATTGGTAATTACGATTGCGTTATGGAATACCACATCACACTACCGAGCAAGCCGCGTATTGTTTCTGAAGAAGGGCTACAGGGCGTTTATGAAATAGATTCACTTTATCCGGGATACGGTCACACGCTCGGCAATTCTCTGCGCCGTATTATTCTATCCTCGCTACCTGGAGCGTCTGTTACGCAGGTCAAGATTGAAGGAGTTCCTCATGAATTCGCCACGATCGAAGGCTCTCGCGAAACGGTTATGGAGATACTTCTGAATCTGAAGCGCGTACACTTCGTTCTCCACGGTGACGAGCCTCAGACTATTTCGCTCATCACTAAGGGTTCCGGTGAAGTTACGGCAAAAGATTTTAAACTACCGAGCCAAGTGGAAATAATGAATCCTGAACAGCACATCTGCGACCTCTCTGGCAAAGCGTTGCTGGAGCTGGAGGCAACTATTGAACGCGGATTGGGTTACGTCGCTCGCGAAGTTTTAACAAAAGACAAAGTAGATATCGGCACAATAGCACTTGATGCGACGTTCACGCCGATTCGTCGTGTGAATTATGAAGTAGAGAATATGCGCGTTGGCGACCGCACCGACTTCAATCGTCTGCGCATTCTTATTGAAACGAACGGCACTATATCCCCTCGCGAAGCGCTGGAGAAGTCTATTGAAACGATGATTCACCAGTTGAAGGCTGTTATCGGTTTCCAAGAATCTGAAACGCCATCCTCCGTCAAGGCTATGGAGGGCGACGCGCCATCTACGGGCGCGTCGAAGATTAAAGTGGCTGACTTAGATCTCACCCCACGTGTTACTTCCTCACTTGAAGAGGCAGGCATCAAGAGCGCAGCAGGGCTCACGAGGAAGACGGCAAGCACTCTTAAAGAACTTGACGGTATCGGCGAGAAGGCGATTGAAGAAATTTCTGTTGCGCTAGCCGGTCATGGACTGACATTGAAGGCCGAGTAATCATTATGGCGTACACAACAAAAGGTCAGACATTTCATCGAGAAGCCGGTCAGCGCCGAGCGCTCATTAAGTCGCTTGCGCGCTCGCTCGTCTTGGAAGAAAGAATCTCCACAACCGAGGCGAAGGCCAAGGCGCTCCGTCCCTTCGTAGAGCGCCTCGTCTCGTATGCTAAGACGAACACGCTCGCGTCTCGCCGGCTTGCAATAGAGAAACTCGGAGACAAGACGGCAGTGAAGAAGCTCTTCGGTTCTATCGGTCCTCGCTACGCGAAGCGAGCCGGCGGATACATTCGCGTAACCAAGCGTACAAAGCGCGGGAGCAACGATGCTCGTAAGCTTGCGTACATTTCATTCGTATAGTATTTATACATGAACATGACCACAAACACGAAACCGGCTCCAACAACGCACATCATAGATGCGACTGACCGCACTCTCGGACGAGTAGCGAGCGAGGCAGCGCACGCGCTTCTCGGCAAGCGCTCCGTGCGCTTCAGTAAGAATCAGGCGATACCGGTCACTGTCACGGTAAACAACGCGAGCAAGCTTCATCTACCCAAGATCCGTACCGCGGGCAAGGTCTACACACGCTACACCGGATATCCGGGAGGCTTCTACGAGATGACGATGGAAGAAATGATTATAAAAAAGGGAATTGCAGAAGTTGTAAAAAAGACAGTGGACGGTATGATTCCACGCAATAAACTCCGCAAGCCCCGGATGAAGAATTTGATAGTCAACGCATAATAATATGGCAACACAATTTATCACCGCAGTCGGGCGCCGGAAGACCGCTATCGCGAGCGTGCGTATGTCGGTCGCGCCGACTTCAAGTCTCGTGGTGAACGGAAAAAGTCCGAAAGAATATTTCAAAACAGACCTGCGCGCGATCATCGCAGAAGAAGCTCTCGCTAAGGCGGAGAGCACCGACAACTACCGCGTCACCGCGCATGCGTCTGGTGGAGGTATCGCCGCACAGGCGGACGCAGTGCGCCACGCGATAGCTCGTGCACTGATTAAGGCAGAGCCGAAGACACGCACCGTCCTTAAGAAGGCGACCTTCCTCAAGCGCGACCCACGCGCTAAGGAACGCAAGAAGCCGGGCCTCGTCAAAGCCCGCAAAGCCAAGCAGTGGTCCAAGCGCTAGTCAGTTACATAGGACAGTCCTATGTAATACGAAATTTCAGACAAGAGAAATTTGATTTAACGCGAAGTTTCGGGCATAATGGAAAAATGCAAGAAGAAGATGATGCCGAGCAACGAGGTCCTGAGTCAGACGAGAGGATAGAGATTGAGGACCCAGAAGGCGAAGAAAAGGCGGAGAATAAAATCGCAAAGATGCGTGATGATTTGAAGAGCTGTCGACAGGAAAGCCGGGAATATATGGACGGATGGCAGAGAGCCAAGGCCGACTATGTAAACTTGCTTAAGAGAATTGAAACTGGAGCTAAAGCATCGGAGTTAAAAGGGAGAGTGGAGGCAGTAGAGACACTTCTGCCAGCCTTTGACGCTCTGGAGCGTGCTAAAGGGCATGGAGATGTCCCAGAAGGGTTCATGGGAATCGCCAAGCAGTTGGAAATGGCGTTCGCAGGTCTTGGACTTGAAGAAATTGGAAAAGTTGGAGAGAAGTTTAATCCGTCACTTCACGAGGCGTTGGGGCAGGACAAGGTTGAATCGGTAGAAGAAGATGATACAATTACGATAATACTCGAGAAGGGATGGCGAGTTGGTGACAGTATTATTCGTCCTGCTAAGGTGCGTGTCGGACATTTTAATTAATCTATTTATTACATATGGCAAAAATACTTGGTATTGATTTGGGCACGACTAATTCGGCAATTGCTATCGTTGAGGGAGGTGAACCGCGTGTTCTGGAGAACGCCGAGGGCGCACGCACAACGCCCTCAATAGTAGCGATAGGGAAGAACGGCGAGCGTATCGTCGGCACGCTCGCGAAGCGCCAGTCCATCACCAATCCACTCAATACCATTTTCCCAATCAAACGCTTTATCGGCCACACATTTGACGAGCCGGAGGTGCAGAAAGATAAGGCCGTTGTGCCGTTTGAAATGCGCAAGGGCGACACAGGTGGTGTGGAGGTGAAGATGACAGAGAAGTGGTACCGTTCTGAAGAAATCTCGGCGATGATATTGGGCAAGTTGAAGGCTGACGCCGAAGCTAAGTTGGGCGAGAAGATTACACAGGCGGTCATTACAGTTCCAGCATACTTCAACGACGACCAGCGGAGCGCGACCAAGGCTGCGGGGCAGATCGCCGGTCTTGAAGTGCTACGCATTATCAACGAACCGACAGCAGCGGCACTCGCCTATGGATTTAATAAAAAGAAAGACGAGAAGATAGCGGTCTTTGACTTTGGCGGCGGAACATTTGATATTTCAGTGCTTGAAGTTGGTGGGGATGTGATAGAGGTTAAGAGTACCGATGGCGACGCGCACTTGGGAGGCAAGGATATTGACCAGAAGATTATTAATTGGCTTGCGGATGAATTTAAAAAAGAGAGCGGAATAGATGTTCGTACAGACGCTCTCGCGCGTCAGCGTTTGGACGAGGCTGCAGAAAAAGCAAAGATAGAACTCAGTAGCGCCATGGAAACTGAAATCAATATCCCGTTCTTGACGTCCGATGCTTCTGGCCCTCGCCACCTGCTGATTAAGATGACGCGAGCGAAGCTTGAAGACCTCGCTGGAGAATTTATCCAGAGAGCGATGGACATCACCAAGCGTGCCATGGAAGCATCTCCATTCAAGGTTAACGATATAAATGAGGTGATTTTAGTAGGCGGGCAGACGCGTATGCCGAAGATGCAGACAGAGGTAGAGAAATTCTTCGGTAAAAAACCGAACATGACGGTGAACCCTGACGAAGTCGTCGCCATTGGCGCAGCGATTCAGGCAGGCATTCTCCAAGGCGACGTGAAGGACATTCTTCTTGTGGACGTCATTCCACTTTCACTCGCCATAGAGACGATGGGTGGTGTAGCAACAAAACTTGTTGAGAGAAATACGGCGATTCCAACAAGTCGCTCACAGACATTCTCAACTGCGGCAGATAATCAGGCATCTGTAGAAATTCATATCACACAAGGCGAACGTGCGATGAGCGCCGACAATAAGTCATTGGGCAAGTTTATGCTGGATGGCATTCCGCCGTCTCCGCGAGGTATGCCTCAGGTAGAAGTGAAGTTTGACATTGATGCTTCCGGAATCCTCACCGTCACCGCCAAGGAAAAGACAACCGGCAAAGAGCAGTCAATCAAAATTGCTGGTTCTACTGGTCTCTCTAAGGAGGATATCGCGAAGATGCAGGCAGATGCCGAAGCACACGCCGAAGACGATGAGAAGCGCAAGGAGCTCGTAGAAGCGAGGAACATCGCCGACCAAGCTGTGTATGCCGCCGAGAAGGCGATAAAGGAAAACGGTGAGAAAGCTGGGGCAGAAGTGGTAAAAGAGGTACAAGACAAGATTGATGCGCTCAAAACCGCGCGGGCGAGCGAGGACTCTGCGCTCATCAAGACCGCGACCGAGACGCTCTCGTCCGCGCTTTCTAAAATAGGCGAAGTAATGGCAAAAGCGAGTGAGCAGACTCCGCCTCCCGCAGGCGAAGCCGGAGGTCCCGAGTCTGGTGAAGGGACTCCAGCCACCGACGCAGAATTTAAAGAAAAACCGTAATCCAAAATGGCTACGACAAAAGACTATTACAACGTGCTGGGAGTGGATAAGAAGGCGACGCCGGACGACATCAAGATGGCGTTCCGGAAGCTCGCGCATAAATACCATCCCGATAAAGGCGGTACCGACGAGGCGAAGTTTAAGGAAATTACCGAGGCATATTCAGTGTTGAGCGACGATAAAAAGCGTCGTGAATACGATACGTATGGGCAGGCATTCGCCGGTTCGACGGGCTCACGGCAAGCCGGCGGTGGTCACGGTCAGTCGGAGGACACACAAGGGAATCCGTTCGGCGGATTTGACTTCAGCGGCTTTCAACAGGGCTTTGGAGACGGCGGGGTGGAATTCGATTTCGGCGATATATTTGGTGACATATTTTCTGGCCGTGGCGGTTCACCCCGAGCGCATCCGAGGGGCCGCGACATCTCTATTGATTTGGAAATCTCTTTTAAGGATGCAGTGTTTGGCACAACGCGAAATGTGTTAATCGCCAAAGTTTCTAAATGCAATTTCTGTCACGGCTCGGGGGCGAAGGCTGGGACCGAGCTGGAGAAATGCACCATCTGTAACGGTAGCGGTAGCGTACGTGAAGCGCGCAACTCTATCCTCGGGCAATTTACCAGTGTGCGCGCCTGTACTGTCTGTGATGGCATCGGTAAAATCCCTAAGGAGAAGTGTCCGGAGTGCAAGGGTCATGGCACTCTGCGCAGACAAGAAGAAATTAAAATCAACATCCCATCCGGCATAGACAATGGCGAGATGATTCGCATGACGGGGCAGGGCGAGGCGATTAAGACCGGCGTGGCTGGCGACCTCTATGTAAAAGTGCATGTGAAGTCGCATGCAGTTTTCCGTCGCGAGAATGCGAATCTTATTATGCATCTACCAGTGAAGCTTACCGACTCGCTTCTCGGAACGACTGTTTCTATAGAGACTCTTGAAGGAAAGACACTTGAAGTAAAAATCCCACCGATGAAGCGCGCAGAGGAATTACTGCGCGTGCGCGGTAATGGCATCCCCGTCGGCGGTGGCTTGTCCAGAGCGGAGTCGAGGGGCGACCTCATCATCCGCTTGGAGGTAGCTCTTCCACACAAGCTCTCTGGTAAGGCAAAAAAGTTTATTGAAGACCTAAAGTCAGAAGGTCTTTAGCACGCTATACTTAAAGAATGACCGCAACCGATGGATTAGCGAAGGTAAATGAGCTAGCGACGAATTACGCATTTACAGCTTGGAATAGCGTGAGTGACTTTCTAATTATTATAATTTTGTTCAGCATACTGTTTCTCTTCGCGTGGTATGTGGGGCGCGCCACACTCGTTTCTGTTCTAATTGCGTTCTACGCCAGCTTTGCAATCTACAAAGTGTTTCCGTATATGTCATACTTGCCCACAGCGCCGGCGCTCACAGCACTTCTTGCACATGTCGGCCTCTATGCGGCTCTGACGCTCGCGTTCTATATCATCCTGCGGCGCGTCGTCGTCTCCGACTTTCTCTATGTCGGCATATTCGGTACAATCATACTTTCATTTCTTGGCGCGACATTTATAATCGCTCTCGCATATCATGTTTTCCCCGTTGCAGAGGTCTACCGTTTTACTCCGGCCATTGACCTACTGTTCGCGGCAAAAACGTATTTCTTTTGGTGGTTCACCGCTCCCGCCATTGGTCTCTTTTTTCTCGCGCGGTAATGCTATATTTTATCAATGACCCTGTCTGAAGAACTTAAAGCGCGCGGACTTATTGAGCACTCTTCTGCTCCGGTAGACCAGATTCTCTCTACCCCGCGGACGGTGTACTTAGGCATTGACCCGACCGCCGATTCTATGCAAGTGGGGAATCTCGCCGTCGTACTCCTTATGAAGCGTCTCGGAAACGCGGGCAACAAGCTTATCTTCCTCGTCGGCGGAGGCACCGGAATGATAGGGGACCCCAAGGAAGTCGGAGAGAGACCGATGCTTGATGAAAAAACCGTTGCACATAATACGCGTGCTCTGAAGTCTCAACTGAAAAAAATCCTCGGTAGCACATCTTTCAAAATGGTAGACAACGCCGATTGGCTCATGAGCGCGAAGTTCGTTCCGTTTCTGCGCGATGTAGGTAAGTACTTCACTGTGAATGATTTAATAAAGCGCGATGTCATCAAACGCCGTCTTGATAATCCGGATGACAGCATTTCATATACAGAATTTTCATACGCGCTCCTACAAGGACTGGATTATCTGACACTGAATGAGAAGTATGGTGTTGACTTACAGATTGGAGGCTCAGACCAGTGGACTAATATTCTCTCCGGTGTTGATTTAATACATAAACGCATAGGAAAACAGGTGTACGCGCTCGGAATGCCTCTCGTTACGGACGCCTTCGGTAAGAAGTTCGGTAAGAGTGAGGGCAACGCCGTATGGCTTGAGGCTTCAAGGACTTCGCCGTTTCGGTTCTACCAGTTTTGGATAAACTTGCCGGATGCAAATATTGAGAATTATCTGAAGGTCTACACATTTCTTCCGTTAATTGAAATTGAAGCCCTTATGGAACTGCACCTACGAAATCCCGGCGAGCGACAAGCGCAGGAGACGCTCGCTAGGCTTGTGACAGAGACAGTGCACGGGCCGGCTGCCACAGCACAGTGCGCTGCCGCGAGCGACGCACTCTTCGGCGATACTCCGTTCAACGAGCTCTCACGCGAAGCACTCGCCGTGGCGCTCGCTGAAGCGCCTTCAGTCAAAATAGCAAGGCGAGGCCTTGCTGAAGGTTCCTTGCTCGCTGAAGCACTTGTCGCAGGAGGTCTCGCATCTTCAAAGAGCGACGCGCGCAGGCTTATAGAAGGGAAGGGCATCACGCTCTCCGGACAAACTATTTCAGATCCGGACCAGAAGGTGTATAACGGAGACTTGTCAAACGGCTATGCTCTCGTACGAAAAGGAAAACAAGGCGTCCTCGTCCTCGTTTTGAAATAAAGACCGTATCGGCTATAGTTGTCGTATTGCGTCGGTACCCAAGCGGTCAACGGGGGCAGGCTGTAAACCTGCTGATTTCGGTCTTCGTTGGTTCGAATCCAACCCGGCGCACCATACAAGGGACAATTTTTCGGGAAATCCTGCTGTGCCTGTGCGAGATAAAGCCACTGATTCTGGGCGGTTCCGCGCGCTTCGCGCGCGTGGAGGGTGAGGTTCGAGCCGAAGACTTTTTGGAGGGAGGATTTTTTGGAGGGGTAGTTCTGACTTTGGGCTATTTCACTAAGCGCTTGCGCTTCGTTTATCCACTCTCGCATCGGTTCGAGCCAAGCGGCGGCGTCTCGTTCAAGAAGCAGGGATTGTTCCTGCAGAGACCTTTTCTCGGACATGAGAGCATGGCGACGTTCTAGGTAGTCGCCGCGCTCAATGTCCTGTTCGATGAAAAGGTCGGTGAGGCGGGCAATTTTGCCGTCCAGCACGGCAATCTTTGACCGCATCTCTTGGACAGACGCCGCCGCGATTTGCGTGGTTTCTTTTTCGTCTTTATCCATAAGCCGGTTGAGTTCAGCCGCCCACTCAAGCGGGAGGACAAATCGCGCGAGAAGTTCGGAGAGTTGGAAGTTCAAAGATTCTTCTCGCACATAGGGCTCGGTGCAAACGCCTTTCTTCCGCGTACAGCGATAGTAGATATGCCCCTTCTGCTTTTCAGCAGAAATCGAACAGGTGCAAGTCTCACAGGAGAGCAGGCCGCAATATGCCTGTGGACTATTCTTCTGCACTCTTTTCTTGCCTCGTAACTTCAAAACTTCTTGCACTCGATCAAACAACTTCTTATCAACGAGCGGTGTATGCTTGCCCTCGTACACTTCGCCACCATATTTGAAATGACCGTAGTAAAAAATGTTTGAGAGCATCCATGTCATTTGATCTTTGGAATGCGCCTGACCGCCATTGTCGTTACCCCATCTTCGCGTCGCGTGAGTTCTAAGACCGTTCTGGTATAGAAAATTTGCAATATCTTCTAACCGATATTTATTCTCGGCATACATCTCAAACGCCTTGCGAATGATGTGAGACTTCTTTCTGTCAACCACTATTGTCTTCGTGCGTGGGTTATTCAAATAGCCGAGCGGAGCCGAGCTTGGATAGATACCCTGACGTGCTTTCTCTCGAAGCCCGCGCTTGGTGTTCACACTCAAATCGCGGATGTACTGATTCGCCATCCCGAACTCCACTGACATCATCAGAACATTGTCGGCGGGATAATAGGCGCGATCGTGCGTTTGGATATGTGCGATAACACTATTCTGCAAAAGCCACTGTATTTGCCCGCCATCTACCGGATTGCGCGAGAGGCGGTCAAGCTTCCAACACACAATGCCTTGAGCTTCGCCTTTTTGTATTCGCGCCATCATCTCGTTGAACACGGGACGACCCGGCATTTTCGCCGACTTCTTCTCGACGAATACCTCAACGACGTTGAGTCGTTCCTGCTTCGCGAGAGTGCGCAATTCGGACAGCTGCGCCTCAATAGACAAAACCTGTTTGTCCTCAACATCGGTGCTTTTGCGTGCGTAGAGAAAATACTTCATATTTGATATCATAGCAAATAATATGGATGTAAAGATGAAAAAAGTAAAAACTACGCGACCTCCTGATGATATTTTAAAACAGATTGAAGAGCGAGATAAGGATTGTGTTTATTGTCACGGACCTTTTATAAAAGGTGACAACAACGCTTCCGCCACTGTTGAGCATTTGAATCACAGAAAGGATTGGGACAGTGTGGGGTGCTATATAGCCGAGGGAAAGGATGTCTCTAAAATTGTTGCGCGTTGTTGTCATGCTTGTAATTCTAGTAGGAGCGACAAAAGCTTACTTGAGTGGTTTAAAACTCCATATTGCACAAGCAAAAAGATTAAAATTAAATACGATACAGTCGCCGCTGTTGTCAGAGATTATATTGATGCTTATGAAAAGTAAGTATATGGATGGGAGCGAGAAAAAGAAGATTGGGCAGGGGGCTTACATCACGAGTATCAGCGGGGCTTTCTTTTATAGAATTTAATTACCTAAGTTATCATTCGACACCCGACCCAGCATGGATTAGAAATATCTACATTTTACTCTCGTTTTATACGGAGTTGTTACTAAAAGCGATATTTGTCGCCAAAAAGCAATTTATAGATGTCAACGATCTTGATAACAAATTGAGAAAAATCGGACACGATTTTGTTGTCGCCGCACGAGAAATTGGGAATGCAGACATGCAAGAATTTGGAATAAAGGATATTCGATTTATAAATCACGAATATATTGTCGAAACCGAGGACGGAGAATTTTATGTCAAAGACTTCAACGATATTCGATACGACTTTATTGAGAGAAAAGTACGAACTCTGAACGGCGATGAGCATGAGAAATTTAAAAAACAAATCGAGATAATGCTAAAAATCAACGGCAAGCTAAAACCGCTTGTGTGGTAGGGAGCTTCGCTGGTTTCAGACCCGCCAGCGAAGGACTCGGTGTGCGCACGGGTGGGCGGGGCAAACACACGATGTATTCGTATTGGTATTCCCCTCCAAAAAATCCTCCCTCCAAAAAGTCTTCGGCTTCTGAATTTTTGAACCTCCCCCCACGCGCGCGAAGCGCGCGGAACCGCCCAGAATCAGTGGCTTTATCTCGCACAGGCAAAACAGAACTTCCCGAAAATGGGACTTGTCTCTTGTATGGTGGCTCTATACTACCAAACTCGAACCTATTTCACCCAGAGCCCGAAGCAATGATCACTCGCGCCTCGCAGAGCCTCGGCGCTCGCCCCGCTCGCGGACTCGCGGGGCCGCCCTTCGCCCTGCCGTCTCATACTTTCTTTT
>CALRBA010000004.1 GCA_943353835.1 Candidatus Nomurabacteria bacterium
GCGGCGTCAACGACCGAGATGCCGTCGTTCTTGATGCGATTGATAATCTGCTCCTTCACGTCCTTGGCGATGCGGTGCTTCTTCATATGCTTGTATGTTAGTGTGGCTAATCATACAAGGTTGGTATGCAAATTTTGGGGTCCAGGCCAGGAGTGAGGCCTGGCATTACTAAGAATATTTCGTGATTTCACAAACCCATGAACTGACAATCGTGGTCGGTAAATCAGTGTAAGAATACGATTCAGTTTTCTCTGAATAATTTTGAGAGTTGACACTGGTGCGAATATTTCCCGAATTCCTCCACTCTTCTTTTGTATTTCAAACTTTTTATATGCTTGTGGCTTGTCTGCTCTGTAAAGCAGATAAACAAACGTCGAATACTTAACTTCGAGCAGATCTGCCAATTCCAGCTTTGAGGCTAGTCTTAAAAATCGACTTTTCAACTCTTCATCAGTTAGTGTCAGGTTCGTTTTCATTATTCTGTTCAGGAGAGAGGGTGGAAAAATTCTTCATACTGCCCATACAGGTACATAGGAACCTGAAGATAGGAGGACATAAATACTTATATCCACTACAGCACGTATACCAGACCTTCTTAACATCGCCGCGAATACACAGCGAAAAGCAATTCCCACCCTCTCTTCTGGATAGAAGTGACCTGGCCCTATTATACTCTTCATACGCAAAAGCCGCCCTTCGGGCGGCTTTTGCGTACGTGATGCCGGGCGGTACTGTACTGGTCTTGATGGGGGACGGTACTGGTTCCTGGCGTCACAACCGTGTTGCGGGGGCCAGAATCGAACTGGCGTCTGGAGGTTATGAGCCTCCCGAGGTACCTCTCCTCTACCCCGCTAATTTAGTTTACTCTCCTCTAGCGAACTTGGCTAGATGGCTTTAAGCTCGCGGAAGACGGCTGCGTAACGCGCGATGGTGCGATGTGCCAATTCCTCGGATAGATTGAAAGCGGAGCCCTCGTGCGCAATCTGGTTACGTACCTTGTGCGCCTCCCACGCGTCATTAAGCGTAGAGAGACTTTCAGACTCTACGGCTTTTAACTTCTCACCTACTCCGTCGCCGACATACCCATTGCGTGATAATACGTCGTCAAGCATTATGTCCGCTTCAATAATCGCCTCGCGCCACTGGCTCGTGCCCGCGCCATCTGCGAGCGACTCAATGTGTTGCCAGCGTGGATTAATTCCGCCTTCAGCTTCAGGCGTGTGTACAAGCGTGTTGTAATAAACTTCTTCGCGCTTACGCAATTCAAATAGTTTTACCGTTGCATAAACTATAACGAACAGTCCTATAACCGACAGCATATATCCTATGACGATAATCCAGAGCCAGATATGAGCGATTGCGGATTCTAATCCGGCATAATTGAAAACTGCGTGCGGTCCGTAAATCCACTCGTATAAAAGGCGGAAAAAGTATTCTACGTTTGCCTGATTGCCTGACATATAAACTTAGTATACCGCTTCTCCAATGGCGAAAAGCGAGTTTTCAGATTGATGCGGGGCGGTGAAATGTATGCCGACCGGAAGATTCTTCCCTTCTCTCTCTACCATACCCATCGGGACGGATATAGCCGGCATACCAGTTAAGTTCGCAGTCACAGTGAAGATGTCTTCAAGATACATAGAGAGCGGGTCGCTCTTCTGCCCAAATTTGAAAGCCGGAGACGGAGTCGTCGGAAATGCGATAACATCACAGGACTCAAACGCTTTCTCATATTCACGACGCAATACGGCGCGCGCCGCATCCGCCTTTTTATAATACGCGTCAATATAACCTGAAGAGAGGACAAATGTACCGAGCAGGATGCGACGGCGAGTTTCTTCTCCAAAACCTTCAGTACGAGATTTTATGTAATCCTCAAGCAGAGTGTCGCCGCGCTCCGCGAGCCCGTAACGCATACCGTCCAGACGCGCGAGATTCGTGGAAACTTCGGCTGGCATGATGACATAATAAGCGGCGAGCGCGTGAGAGCTCATCGGCAATTCTACATCCACTAGAGTGTGTCCTGTGTCTGTCAGATGTGCGAGTGTTGTATTAAAAGTCGTGAGTACGTCTGCATCAACGCCATTCTCTAGAAGACGCCACGGCACGCCTACACGAAGATGCTTCGGAGACGCAAGAACTCCATACAAACCGTCAGGAATAGTTGTTGAATCTAATATGTCTATTCCGCGAATTGTCTCGTAGAGAACGTGTGCATCTTCAATTGTTTTTGTTAGAGGACCAATCTGATCAAGTGAAGAGCCCATCGCTATGAGCCCCGAGCGCGAGACGGCGCCGTAAGTCGGCTTCAGTCCCACAAGACCGGTATAGGCCGCTGGTTGGCGGACAGAGCCGCCGGTGTCGGAGCCGAGCGCAGCGATACAGAGATGCGCGGCAACGGCCACAGCGGAGCCGCCGGAGGAGCCACCAGGCACTCGCGATATATCGTGCGAATTCTTCGTCGGGCCAAAAGCAGAATGCTCGGTAGAAGAGCCCATCGCGAACTCGTCCATGTTGGTACGCCCAATAAAAAGTGTTCCTGTATTTTTTAATTTCTTAATCACCGTCGCATCATAGGTCGCGCGATAATTCGCGAGCATCTTACTCGCGGCGCTCGCGATCTTTCCTTCTATCAAAATATTGTCTTTTATTGCGATAGGAATTCCGCAGAGAAGTGGTGCGTCTCCATCGCCAATGCGTTTTTGCGCGGAGTTAATTGCCGTATCGTCTGCATCAAAAATTTCCAGATAGGCATTCAGCTCCGGATTCTTCGCACGCGCGGCCGCCGAGCACGCGTCCCAGAGCTCGCGCACGGTAAGCTCGCGGGCGCGAAGCGCCCGCACAGCCTCTACTATTGTCATCTCGTTCGCTTTAGTCATGGGTGATGATCTGCTTCACGACGAGCGCGTCGCCATCACGCGCAGGAAATTGTTCAGCAAGTTTTTCGGTATACTTGCCAGCCGCGTGCGGCTCACCGTCAACGCGCATGACATTACGCAATGTGGGCTTCACTTTCTCTCCCTTTGGCAGTTCCAATTTCTCCAGCTGTCCAACGTAATCAAGAATAGCGTCAAACTCGCTCGTGAACTTCTCCAGTTCCGAATCCTCAACTCGTATACGCGCTAGCGCGGCTAACTTCTTCACGTCTTCGGTCGTCGCCATTGTTAAACTCTATCACGCCGACAGTTTTTTGAGGAATTCAGCTTCGGTAATGACTGAAACGCCAAGCTGTTTCGCCTTGTTGAACTTGCTACCGGGGTTTTCACCCGCGACAACAAAAGACGTCTTCGCCGATACTGTCCCCGTAGCTTTACCGCCCGCTCTCCGTACGCGCGTCTCCGCTTCTTCGCGCGAGAGTGTCGGCAGAGTACCTGTAATTACGACCGTCTGACCAGTTAACGAGCCTTTTGAGGGTGCAACGACTTTTTGTATCTTCAAATGTTTCTGTAGACGCGAGAGAAGTACGCGGTTATTCGCATCCTTAAACCAATCAGCAACTGATTTTCCGATGATCGGTCCAACGCCTTCTATTTTTGACAGAGACTCTTCAGTTGCTTTTCCAAGCGCGGCTAGCGTACCGAGGCGTGTTGCCAGAAGGAACGCCATTTCTCCTCCAACATGCAGTATTCCGAGACCGATTAGCAACCTATCAAATGAAACTTTCTTTGCGACTTCAATCGCTGTAATAAGATTGTCTGCTTTCTTTTCTTCAAACCCTTCTAGCGCGAATAGTTCGTCTTTTGTCAGATCAAAGATGTCATCAAAATCTGAAATGAGATTTTGCTCCATGAGAAGCCGTACCGTCTCCTTCCCCATGCCGGCGATATCCAGCGCGCTCTTGCTGGCGAAATGGATAAGTCGACGCGCCTGAATCTCAAAAGAGCCCGCGATTTTGCACCGGTGTGCGGCTTCTCCAGGAACTCTTTCAATCTTGCCGTCACCGCCACAAAGTGGCGAATGGGTCGGGAATTTCCAAACTTTTGCATTTTTTGGTCGCAATTCTTTTATAACCATCACGATTTCTGGAATTACATCACCGGCCTTCTGGAGGATAACCGTGTCGCCGATACGAATATCCTTCTCTTTTATAAAATCTTCATTGTGGAGCGTGGCGCGAGCGACGGTCGAGCCCGCAACCAGCACCGGCTTCAAGTGGGCGACGGGGGTGAGTTTACCGGTCCTGCCAACCTGTAGCGTAATGTCCTCAACAATAGTTTGCACCTGCTCGGCCGGGAACTTGTATGCGAGCGCGAAGCGAGGTGCCTTACCGGTATAGCCGAGTTGCTCTTGCAGATCGCGACTCTCAACCTTTATAACGATACCGTCCAGCTGATAATCAACTTTCTCTCTCCCGATGCGCCACTTCTCCCAGTAGGCGAACACGTCTTCAAGCGAGTCGGCGTGTTTATGTTCCGGATTGACCGGTAATCCAAGCTCCGCGAGATACGCGAGCTCTTCGCTCTGCGTCTGTGGCAACGATTCAGAGGTGCGAGCTACATCATAGAGAAATGCCCCGAGCGGCCTACTCGCTGCAATCTTCGGGTCTAATTGGCGCACGGAGCCCGCGGCGGCATTGCGAGGATTCGCGAACAACGGCTCGCTATTTTTTTCACGAAGAGCATTTAATTTTAAAAATCCCGAGCGAGTTAGATACACCTCGCCCTCTGCAATTAAATCTATCGGTCTTGATAATCGTTCTGGTACGTGAGATATAGTGCGGACATTGTGTGTGACATCTTCGCCGATAACGCCGTCGCCGCGCGTCGCCGCACACACTAACCTTCCCTTTTCATACGTAAAAACTATTTTAAGCCCATCAATCTTTAACTCAATATCATATCCTGAATGTCGGGACGTACTACGTCCCGACATGAATTTATGTACACGTTCGTCAAAAGCACGAATTTCCTCTTCAGAAAACGCATCATTGAATGACCATTGGGGTACTTCATGTTTAATTTTTTTTAAAAACTGCACCGCATCCCCTACGACTTTCTGTGTAACAGAATCAGCACGTGCAAGCTCTGGATATTTCTCCTCAATTTCTTTTAGTTCGCGATGAATGGCGTCGTACGCATCATCAGATATTTCCGGCGCATCTAGCGTGTAGTATTGGTTGGCGTGATGCACGAGAAACTCTTGAAGTTTCTTCGCGCGTTCTATAATCTCACTTGATACAGACATGATTAATAGCGAACGTTTAGACCACGTGCTACAAAACGCGCTCCGCCTGGACTCTCTACCGTACTGCACGAAACATCGTATCCCTGCGAGAAAATATACGTCATACCGGCACCATTAGGCTTGTAAACGGTTATGTCCGCACATCGTTTATTTGAATCCAGAGAAATGCGGTTGAAAACGATGAATTGGCTTGCCGTATACGAGAATGTGGCGGAAATCGAAGAATCACAGGTCATTGCAGGCGCAGATGAAGGTGCGCTTGACGGATACGCAAAACGATTCTCTTTCTGGTCGGCGTATAAAGCACATTCAAGTCCTGCGTCTGCCGCATAAAACGAATACTGTGATTGTATCGCCGATGACGCGATTACTTGTTGCTTGTACGAGAGCGAGCCGAGCGCCAGCCCAAAGGAGAGCATTACCGACATAAATATGACGGCGATAAGAAGTGCGAACCCGCGCTGTGTATTTTTTATTGCCATGGAGTTAAATGGTTGCTGATGGTTACCGAATACGGAGTGCCGTGATAGCTCCACGACACCGTTGAGACAACCTTCTCATCTTTATCAGTTACCATGGTTGCTTGAACCGTACGAGTGAACGGTGTAGAGCCAAGATTCGGAGCGGGATAACTTACAGTCCCAGTACCAAGCTGGGAGAGAAAATTAGACCACGCGGAACCCTCGTTCGGAGTATTATATACGGCAAGATAATTGTCATCACGCATCGCGCGCACGTATTCAATACCCTCTTGTGCTAGATACGAGGCGGTGAGCTGGTCTCTGGATATTCTCGCAGCAACAATGGCGCTATTCGCGGTGACGAGAGGCCCAGCGATAGCGAGCGTAATAATAGTTATCGCAACCATTGTTTCAATAAGAGTAAATCCTTTCATATTCATATATCAGAACCGCGCATGGTCGCGCCGGTCTGTATTGTAAAGTTTTCATTCTTACCAGCCGCATACGGAACCGTACCGGACACTATAATGGTAACGCGAGCCTGTTGTCTATCGCCAGTAGCACGAAATGATCCAATACCGGACACAGAGAACACAAGCGAAGAAATCTCCACAGACGGGTCCGTGATAGCAATATTGTTTTGAACAATAGAGTTATCGCGAAGCGCATAGGTTACGCTGGAACTTCCGTCTGCAGAAGTAAAGGTGAAAGATCCTCCTACTCCACTATAGTTGGTGCCCGTACGAATATCGCGTGTCATAGTCTCCAGAGCGAAAGAGAGATTATTTATTCCTGTCGCGATGCCCTGCGTCTGACGATTGATGCCTATCATCACCAAATACGCTCCAGAGGCGAGCGTCATAACGAGCGCGAAAAGTCCCACCGCGATTATGAGTTCTATGAGCGTGTATCCTCTGTTATTTTTCATGGACATGAGACTGCATTCGCTATTATCTGTCCGGATTTAGAGACCGAAACATATTTCTCACCGCCCTGTGGCGAGGTGACTGTAATACATGCCTTCGCATTATTCACAGAATAATATCCATCTGCACTTATAAATGCGTTTGGATTTGGGCGCTCGAATACAACGTCTAGCGACGACAGGTTGCATGTTGAATCAACGCATAATTTGCTTATGGTCATAACATTTCCGAGAGTGTACGTCTGTACAACCGAATCAGATCCATTTGTGTACGTATGATCTCCGGATTTGCAGTTAGGCTGACTACATGATGCAGTGGGCGATGTGTCGGCAAAGAATATAAAAGAGCTAGAAGGATTGCTCTGGAAACGTATACCATGCCCAGCGTTGACAGTCGTGCCGACCGCGCGACTGGCAATCCCATAAGTTTGAGCTGATCGTATTGAAAGAGCGATGTCGTACGCGGTATTCGCGAGTATGAGAGTCTTATTAAAAGAACTCTGACTGGTTATCACTACCATAGAAATGATAACAATAATCGTGAGCACGACCATTAGTTCTACTAGAGTGAAGCCCTTCGACAGGCTCAGGATAAAACCGCGATTAGGACGAATATGTTCCATTGGGTAAAATATGCGAGTAGAAATCCAGCCGCAAGATATGGCGCGAACGGCACCTCAACTCCCATTCTAGAGCCACGAGGCCTTCTATACAACATAGCCACTCCAATAAGAGCGCCTATCCAGAATGAGAAAATGAATCCGGAGAGAGCGCTCTGGCCGACAAGAAGCGATAGACCGAAAGAGAGAGGAGCGTCAGCGAGGCCCATAGCGCGTCCGCGCGAGAAATAGTGAATTAAGACTAAACTAGTTCCAATGAGAACGGCGGTAACAAGCGAAGGGAAAAATTCGGAAATTGAAGGAGAGATAAGAAAACGTGTTAATCCACTCAATATAACGAATACAATAAGAAGCGATGATGGAAGTATCTGGTGGGAAATATCGTAGAGTACAAGCGCGAGAAGCACAGAGAGCGAAACAAGTAAGAACGGAAGTGCGATGGTGAGCCCGAGAGTGAGGTAGGAGAGTACGAAGAGTACGCCGAGTAGAACTTCAGTAATTGGAGAAAACGGAGATATTCTGGCCCCGCAACAAAGAGACTTTCCGCTTGATGCGAAGAACGAAAAAACAGGAACGAGTGCGGACGGAGGAAGCGGAGAATTACACGCATCACAATGAGAACGTCCAGTTAAAAAACCTTGACCGGTGTGTAGACGCACTGAAAGTACACCGACAAAGCTCGCGAGAATCATTCCGAGAATGAATAGCGCGACAGGAATGAGAAAAAGCATATGAGCATCATAGCAGGATCCCACCCGTTCTTATGAACGGGCGGGATCCTGCTTCGTTAGCCAACTTGAGAGAAGAACTAGATACAAGCTGTAGCGCCAGCGACCATCGCGACAGCTTCTGACTTCGCATTACCAGTGCTGTCAACGCACCAATACATATTACCACTTACACCAGATAACAAACCTGCTTGCACTGCATAGGTAGTCGCCGAGCTATTACAAGTAACCATACCAGCGCCATTGGCCGTATCTGCGGCGGCAATTGCCTTTGCAATCGTCGGTTCGGCAAAGATAGTGCCTGCAGTGGCTGCACAGCTATTGTTCACTACTGCAACACCGTATGTATTTGAATTGTCGCCGTAGAAGATGGCCGCCTGCGTCTTAATCGTTGATAAGTCAGCTTGAACCGCCGCATCATTACCCTTAGAGCGTGCCGTGTTCAAAGAAGCGAGCACGACTGCAGAAAGGATGCCTATGATGGCGATGACGACGAGTAACTCAATGAGGGTGAACCCGCTTCGACTTGATGTCTTCAGCGAGGCGAGGCCTTGTGAACGATTTTTGTACATAATTTATTATATTTAACTTTTAACTCAATCAAGAACTATGATTATGGGCAGGCCGTAATACCGCTACCGAGCGCCGATGGGTGCGCTTTCGCATTACCAGTACTATCAACACACCAGAACATGTTAGTACCAATGCCCGCTAGTAGCGCAGACGAAACTGCATATGCTTGAGTGGTGCTGTTGCAAACAACATTACCGGCGCCATTCGTGACATCGGTTGCTGTAACCGATCTTGCAATCGTAGTGTCAGCCCACAGAGTGCCTGCGTTCGCAGTGCAAGCACTCTGTGGGGTGCCGTAGGTATTATTGCCTGTGCTTCCGTAATAAATCTCGGCTTGTGTACGGATGGCTGACAAGTTGGATTGAATCGCCGCATCATTACCCTTAGAGCGTGCTGCGTTCAGAGAAGCGAGCACGACTGCAGAAAGGATGCCGATGATGGCAATGACGACGAGTAACACAATGAGGGTGAACCCGCTTCGACTTGATGTCTTCAGCGAGGCGAGGCCTTGTGAACGATTTTTGTACATAATTTATTATATTCAGTTAATGCGTCTATTGTACGCCTTGTAAACATTAATAGAAAGTAGGCTGTGGATATCCCCGCCCCTTCTCCAAGAAAGGGCGGGGCTAGAGAGCGCCGGCGAGGTTGTAGATAGGCACTAAGACGGCGGCGAGAAGCGTTCCGACGCCGAGACCGAGCATAACTATCATAATAGGCTCTATAAGGCCGACAAGCGTGTCAACGGCGTTCGTCACCTCGCGATTATAGAACTTCGCGAGAGTCGTAAGAATCTTACCCAGTTCTCCCGTCTCCTCACCGACCTTGGTCATCGCGACCATAATACTCGGAATTTCCGGGTGCTTTCCGAGCGCTCCTGAAATGGACGAACCTCCCTTTACGTCCTTACCGACTTCTACAAGAACCGCCTCATATACGGCATTGTCGACGACAGAGCCCGTAATCTCTATCGCTTCAACAACCGAGACTCCTGATAGAAGCATTGTGGAGAAATTGTCCGCTATGCGCGATAGATACAGCTTCTTATAGAGGTCGCCGACATACGGAACGGATAGCTTAATGCTATCCAGAACGAGTTTACCTCTCTCGGTCTTACCTAATTGCCAAATATAGAAACCGCCTACCGCAAGCGCGATAAGCACGAAGATGCCGTAACTGACAAGGAAGTTAGAAAATCCTATGACTATCTTGGTATAAATCGGTATTTCTTGGCCGGAGTCTACCAATATCGCACTAATTTTTGGAATAACGAGGGTTAACATAAGTCCCATCACGCCGAAGAAGACCACAATGACGAAAATAGGATAGATAAGAGCGTTCTCGGCTTTACTGACGATGTCGTAAGAACGGTCAAGATAATCGGCGAGGTATACGAATGTTTCAGACAACTTACCGGACTCTTCTCCCGAACGGACCATATTCACATAAAACGAGGTAAAGACCTTCGGGTGACGAGCGAGTGCGGAACTAATCGGACTTCCGCCCTGCAAGTCGTCTCCGACCGCTGACAGAACCGTCGCGAGTTGTTTGTTGTAAACCTCTGCGGCGAGAAGTCGAAATACGCGAAGAGCTGATACCTGCGCTTCAAAGAGTGTCGCTATCTGGCGAGAGAGTATGACGACATCCTTGTTGGAAACACGACCGAAGAACGACAAGTCAATGTCCAGCAGAGAGCGCTTCTCTGCGGATTCAATCACAGAAATTATCAGATTGCGTCTCTGAAGTGCCGAGACAGCAACCTCCTGCGACGGAGCTTCTATGGTCCCGTCCCTCTCATGCCCGTCTTGGTCAATCGCGTGGTATTTGAAAAGCATATTTTAAAGATACCGCTCAAAGGTCTTAGGGTCCATCGCGTGTTCATATGCATGCTCAACCGTCACTTCTCCTCTGTGCAACAGCTCTGAAAGTGAACGGTCCATATCAATCATTCCCTCTTGCGAAGAAGTCTGGATGACGACACTGATTTCGTGCGTGCGCGCATCGCGGATGAGCGTACTGATGGCGTTATTGTTTATGAGAAGCTCATACGCAGGAATAAGTCCACCGGAGACGCGCGGAATAAGTCTTTGGGAGAAGATACCTATGAGTGAACCTGCGAGCTGAACGCGCACTTGAGATTGCTGTTCGGCTGGGAACATATCAATGATGCGGTCTATGGTCTGTGCGGCATTATTGGTATTGAGTGTGGAGAATACGAGGTGGCCGGTCTCGGCGGCAGTCACGGCAGAAGAAATAGTCTCATAATCGCGCATCTCGCCGACCATGATAACGTCCACATCTTCGCGGAACGCGCTCTGTAAAGCGGTGTGGAAATCAGGCGTGTCAATATGAACTTCACGCTGATGGATAAGCGATCGCTTCGGTGTAAAGAGATATTCAACAGGGTCTTCAATAGTGAGAATGTGTTCTGCGCGCGACTCGTTAATGCGGTCAATCATCGCGGCGAGCGTTGTGGACTTACCCTGTCCAACTGGTCCGACACAGAGAAAGAACCCTTGTTCGCGCTGTGTAAAGACTTCAAGTACAGGGGGTAGATTCAACTCGGTGAAAGTGTGTATATCGCGCGGAACAAGTCGTATGGCGAGAGCGGTCGCGCCCTGCACGCGATAACCGTTGACGCGGAAACGAGCATCAACCTTGTGCGTATAAGAAAGGTCAATGGTCTGCTTATCCTGGAATGAATTCCATCGCGCTTCAGGGACGATGCTTTTAAGCATTGATTCTGTTTCTTCGCTCGTGATGGACGGATATTTCGCGATCGGTACGAGAGCTCCGGCGACTCGGAGAATAGGCGTACCGCCGACGAAGATGTGTAGGTCGGAACCACCCTCTTTAACGACGATATCCAGAAGTTCTCCTAGACGTTTATCAACAGCCATAACATTAACGAGGCTTGCCTGTCGCCTCAACGGTACGAAGAGTTTCTGCGAGAACTTCAGAAGGAATTGCCGACGCTTTTATTATATATCCGTCGGCTGATAACTGCTTGGCTCTTTCAATGTCGGAATCTTGACCCTGGTTGGAAAGAATAATTATTTTCGTACCCTTCGCGAGATTCTCCTTTCTTATCGTTACAAGAACTTCAAAACCGCCTATGCCAGGCATAATAAGGTCCAACAGAATAACATCCGGAGAATCTGACCCGCTTTTTCTAAGTGCCAACAGAAGGTCATCACCGCTACCGAACACGCTCACTTCGTGACCGGCACCGCGAAATTTTACCGCGTATAAGTCCAATAAAAATCTGTCATCATCAACTAGGTATACTTTGTAGGCCATATGTCAATCAGTATAGTACATAAATCGTCAATTAATGTCCCCTTCGTGGAAAAGTTCACCTCCGAGCGTATTTACTTCTTCAAACGGTATTTCGCCGGAGAGGGCTTTCACGATGGCATCCTCCCTCATGGTGAACATACCGCCTGCACGCGCGACCTCATGAATTTTTTCATCAACTGGGTTCTTAAGAATAACCTCTTCCAATTTCTTGTTCATACGGAGTATTTCAAAGACGGCAGTACGACCGCGGGTACCGTTTGGACATTCCGACGTCGGGCTCGCGTGATAAAACTCCTTGAACGGCGGCAACGTCTTCCGATACTCGTCAGGCAAATCGGCGAACTCTCTTTCAAGAAATAACTTGATGCTGTCTTTTATCGGGAAGGGCTTCCCTGCCCCGGGACAAAGCCTGCGTACGAGACGCTGGCCAATGACTGCTACAAGAGTAGGCGCGATAAGAAACGGGTCAACGCCCATGCTAATAAGGCGAGGGATAGCGCCGACTGCGGTGTTGGTGTGTATGGTTGAGAATACAAGGTGACCGGTGAGCGCAGCCTGCACCGCGAGCACGGCAGTCTCTTTATCACGAATTTCTCCGACCATAATTACATCGGGGTCCTGACGCAAGATTGAACGAAGGCCGTTGGCGAATGTGTATTCAATCTCCGGACGCACTTGACTCTGCGAGACACCTGGAATCTGATATTCAATAGGGTCCTCAAGAGAAACAATGTTTAACGCCTCGCGGTCAAGCTCGGAGAGCATCGCAAATAGAGTTGTTGACTTACCGGAACCCGTAGGGCCGGCGATAAGAACGATGCCGTACGGAATCTTCATTATTTCGCGTACAGAAGCGAGGTTGGCACCGGTAAATCCTACAGACTCCATAGTCGCAGTCGCGTCGGATTGGTCCAGGATACGCATCACTACCTTTTCTCCGTGTTCAGTCGGGAATGTGGAAACGCGGAAGTCTATCCTGCGCTTCTCAACCGTAGCGGAAAATCGCCCGTCCTGTGGCTTTCTCTTCTCGTCAAGTCGCAGTTTCGCGAGTATCTTTATGCGCGCAACGACGGCTTCATGAACCTTGTTCGGGAGTTCAAGCGACGTATGCAGGTCGCCGTCCATGCGGAAACGGACACGACTCTTGGTCGGTGACGGCTCAATGTGTATATCGGATGAATGTCCTTCAATCGCATACCGGAGTATCGTGGAAACGATTTTTGTCACAGGAGCATCCTCCTTCAAAGTTTGGTGTGGGCCGGCTAGATTGAGTGATTCCTCGCCAGAAACTTCTTCGGCTTCTGCTGAAAATTGTGTCTCTGAAGATGGTGTGGCCGCAGTCTCATATTCGGACAACGCTCTTCCTACTTCGCCAGAGATATTCTGATATGCGTCAATTACGCGTTCAAAATCCTGTTTCGTAATAAGAAAAATTTTATATGGAATGCCGATTTTCCCGGAAATGAACTGGAGCGCATCCAATGCTTCAATGTTGTCAGGGTCGGTAATGCCGACCTCAAGCGCTCCGTCAACTTCATCTAACGGTACAAACCCATAGTGTCGTGCCGAGTCAATCGGAATATACTTGAACACACTTTCGTCAGCTGGAGGATCGCCGAGAGCACGAACGGAAATGCCGTATTTTTTACCGGTTTCTTCAAGCGTACCAGTCTCGGACGGTTCTGTGCTCATTTTTCACTTACTCCTGGAACTACCGCGAATGGGTCAAGTCGTCCTGCAGTTTCAGGAGTGATAGGGGTCGCGAGGTCTACAAGCGCCATAAAACGTGCATCCGAAAAAATGTTTGTATTGAAGGATATTGACTGTAATCCGCTCACGAGCGTTTGAAAACGCGTTTGCGACTTATTCTCGGATGAGAGCACAGACAAAGGCGGTTCGTTCCCTGTTTTTGTTGAGTAATACCAGAAGACTCCGGCAACAACGATTACGCTGACGACAATCAAAATAATAGTGTTGGATTTCATAGTTCAAATCGTTAACGAAGCCAATAGAGGCGCATTATCATCTTGTAATTGTATACTCCAGTTTCCGAACCATTTACAGTTATATCCAGTACATCCAGAAGACGCGCGCTCTTTTCTATCCCGACGAGAAATGCCTGTAATGCAGAGTATGTGCCAATAGCGGAGAGCGACAGGTCAACAGACCCGACGGGATTTGCCTTCCCGATACCGTCATTGCCGGTTGTTGAATCATTTATTACGACGTCAATGTTCGCGAGAGACAGACCTGAGCGCGCCGCTAAAGCGTTGATGTCAAGAATGAGGCTCACATTATCAACAGAGTCCGGCAGAAATACGGACAGCCTGTTTAGATTTTCTTGGTCTATCGCGTTACGCGCCGAAGTAAGTGCATTCTGTTTTTTCTTATATTCGTCCGCGGCGACGAGCGCCTGTTCGTAATTTACTATTGCGACTTTTGTCTCCTTCAATGGACCTGACCACGTCGGTTTAACGTAGACGAAGAATATACCTACGGAAAGTATGAGAGCGAGAGCTGGTAAGACGCGGCTATTCATGGCGAAAAGACGATAATCTCGCGATCCAAAGTCGCGAAGAGCGAGAACGAGACTGAATTGTCTTTCTTGATGTTTATTTTTGAGAAGATAGCGTCCTTTATCCGTCCGTCTCCGGCAAATGCGGTGGAAGCAGAGGCGAGAGCATTAAAGCTTTTTGCGACTCCTTCTCCTTCAACCTTTGACATTCCGTTCTTCCCTATGGAGATATGCAACGCTGTAAAACGAACAGTTGCCGGCAGAATCTTCTCCAAAGAAGAAAAGAAACCAGAAAATGCCACATGCCCTTCAAGAAGCGTCTCGCCTGAAGAGAGAAGGTTACGCAGGCGTACGAAACTCTCAACTGTCTTTGCATCTATTTCCGCTTCGGCTACGGTAAGTTTTTTATACTTTGAAGCTTCGTCCGCCACAAGAATCCGTCCGTAGAAGAATACGCCGAGGGCCATAAGAAAAACGATTCCAAGAACCGCATACGCGAAGAAGCCGAACGCGCCGGTGAAGTCGGAACTAAACTTACGCGGAGCCACGTTTGAATGAGGGACGAATGATGTTGGTATTGTCGGTGGAAGAGCCATTTCAATATCTAGTATACGCTACTCACGCAAGGGGCGTGCATGTCATCTGTGCAAAACGTTGCTTTATATCTCTTCAAGCTTCCGTAGGGCGAGACCTACCGCCACCGCGAACTCCGGGCCGATTCCTTCAAGAACAGGACGCATGAAAGCAGGTGCTTCAGTCTTTGTAAACGGGTCTGCTATGCGCACATCTATTGAGAATGTACTTTTCGCATACGCACCAAGCTCCTTGGTAACTCCGCCTCCGCCGGTAAATACGATGGAAGTGACGGACTTCTTATGTTCCGTTTCATATTGAATCAGAACTCTGCGCACTTCGGAGAAAATGCGCGAAAAAACAAGCTCCGGACTTCCTAGCGTATCGCTCCCGCCAATTCCCTCTTCTTTCTTTAACGCTTCCGCTCTTGCGATAGACATGTTGCTGGATATGGCTATGGCGCGGGTTATGTCTTGACTGCCGGTACCTATTGAATGCGATAGCGCCACTACGCCGTGTTCAACAACGTACGTCTTGGTGGAAGCCGCTCCTACGTCAATAACCATGACCGGTTTTACATGTTCTTCAACTACGGCACGAATGGTACTGAAAATCTCAATCTCATAAAAGCTTGAGTACAATCCGGCGTCTGTCGTAACCTTCTGAAGCAAAGAGAGCTCATCGTTGTGAACGGCGACTAGAAGCACTTCAACCGTTCCTCCGGTCACAGGCTGTTCTGCGCTATTCTGCGAAGGACTCATTTTAGGCACGATAAACCAATCCAACTGCACTTCGCCAAGGGGAACCGGGATATACTTGCGAGCCTCCAGTTCTATAACCGTTTTCTGCTCCTCCGGACTCGCACGATACGGCAAATTAACTAATGTGAGAAAAGAACGCGCAAACGGTATTGAAACACCGCAATTATTCGTCGTTACCTTCGCCTCGCGCAATAAATCTTTCAGAGTTTCGGTAATCTGCTCCGCGGGGAGATTAGTCGCCTGACCCACTTCTCCTCCGCCGTATGGGCCGAGCGCGAGCTCTCCGTAGGTCTCTAGTACGGCCTTACCGTGTTCTTTACGCAACTGCACGACCTTCAATGACGAAGAACCGATATCAACGCCAAGAACACTTTTTTCTTTCTTCGCGAATAAATTACTTAAAAAAGACATATAAGATATATACTACCACGATGAGTCTCTTTGACTTCCTTTTTCCTCCGCGTGTGGACGAGCTCGCACTTCGCGGTATTTCTGACGATGATTTCCTCGCATTAGTAAAGCCAAGAATCGTACCGGAGACACGGCCGAGTACAGTCGCTCTTTTATCATTTGGTGATGCTTCAGTAAGAGCGGCTATTCACGAAGCCAAGTATCACGGGAGCGAACGAGCCTTCCGACTTCTCGGCTACGCCCTCGCCGACTACCTTCGCGATGCCGACGACATCAGCGCAACAAGGTTAAACCTTGTTTCGCTCGTACCTATACCGCTTGGTATAGAAAGGCAAAAAGAAAGAGGATTTAATCAAGTAGAAGAAGTGGCGAAGCGCGCTGTACAAGAATTAAAAATTAAAATAGAAACCTGCCTGCTTATCAGAACACGCGAAACAATCTCACAAATATCTCTCGCGCGAGAGAAGCGTAAAGAAAACATGCGTGGCGCGTTCAAAGCAACGCGCCACGCTGACCCTGCATACACGTACATAGTCATAGATGATGTAATCACTACCGGTGCTACGCTTCAATCTGCTGTTGACGCACTCAAAGATGCCGGTGCCGAGCACATTATTCCGCTCGCTCTCGCACACTAAATTTGATATGGTGACGAAATACGGATGGGTCGCATAGAGGCCTAGTGCGGCGGGTTGCTAACTCGCTATACGAGTAAAATCGTATCGAGGGTTCGAATCCCTCCCCATCCGCCATGCTAGAATTGAAGTTGTAGAACAATCTTTATTTATCAAGTAAAGAATACACGCAATGAAAATTGAACAAAAATTTTGGACAAAAGTCGACGGTTGGGTTGATGTACCAAAAGGAAAGTTGTCCGAAACTCCACAGTGGGTACTGGTATTCGGAGGACGAAAACTCCTAGAAGAAGGAGAAAGGTTCAAAGAGGTGAAAGCGATGTATCCAAAGTCGCGTATTCTCTCCTGCTCCACCGCCGGCGAGATTTTAGATACGCGAGTGCGCAACGATTCGATTGCGCTGTCGGCTGTATTTTTCGAGAAAACTACGCTTACGTTCTCTGAAGTTACAGTAGAAAAGGGAGAGGATAGCTATGAAGCTGGCCGAAAACTTGCGAATGACCTTAAAAAAGATGGACTGACGCATGTTATGGTATTTTCCGACGGTCTGAGGGTGAACGGAACGAAACTGGTGAGGGGCTTCAACGATGTTCTCCCGAGCGACGTATCGGTTACGGGGGGACTCGTCGGCGACGGCGCCGACTTCAAAAAAACGCTGGTCGGTCTCGACGAGAGTGGAAAGGAAGGCAAAATAGTGGCAGTTGGATTTTATGGCCATGCGCTAAAGATTGGGTACGGATCTCTCGGAGGATGGGATCCTTTTGGAATTGAGCGCACTATTACAAAGTCAAAAGATAATGTTCTCTATGAGCTCGACGGTCAGCCCGCGCTCAAACTCTACAAAGAATACCTTGGAGAGCAGGCAAATGGTCTGCCAGGCACTGGACTTCTTTTCCCATTGCGTCTGCGCCTTAAAAACGTGGGAAAAGAAGTAGAGGTCGTTCGAACCATTTTGGGAATCAGCGAAGCAGATCAAAGCATGACGTTTGCCGGAGATATGCCCGAGGGAACGCCCGCGATGCTCATGAAGGCGAATTTTGAACGACTCATTGATGGCGCCTCCGGAGCCGGCAGTATGAGTATAGAATCGCTTGGCTCCGGGAAGGCCGAGCTCGCGATTCTCATCAGTTGCGTCGGAAGAATAATGGTGCTTAAAGAACGCGTGGAGGAAGAGATAGAAGCGGTTCGGGCCAAAATAGGAAACGAAGCGGCGATTGTGGGATTCTACTCGTACGGCGAACTTTGTCCGGTAGCACCGACGGAAAAGCAGTGCGAATTGCACAACCAAACGATGACAATCACCACCTTCCGAGAAGAGTCCTAACCGTGATGCACCAAGTTCTAGAACGCCAGCTCAAACGTTTTCTTGGAACGTCGGAATTAGAGAAAATTCCGACGGAATTGAGGGCGTTTCTACAAGCTGTGAACGATACGTATTCTCACTCTGATGAAGACCGAGCATTAGTGTTGCGCTCACTGGAGTTAAGTTCTGGGGAGTTTGCAGAACTAAACAAAAGACTCCATTCGGAGAACGAGATCATTGAGAAGAAAGTGCGGGACCGAACAGAGGCACTCACGAAAGCAAATGAGGAGCTCCAGACACTTGATAAACGCAAGTCGGAATTCCTCTCGGTAGTGGCGCATCAGCTTCGCACGCCACTCACGGGGATTAAATGGGCCCTCTCTATGCTCGTGCAGAGTCAGTCGGAACCGCTTTCAGCAAAGCAGAAGAAACTCATCATATCCTGTGAGGATGGGAATGAGCGCATGATTACCATTGTGAACGAGATGTTGCACGCTGATAGAATAGGCACTGGAACCTTTGAACTAGCGCTCGTGGCGACGGATATTGTAGCTCTTATTTCTGATGTTATTGAAGAAATGAGTCTCTTAACGACTGAGCGCGCTATCACTATTACCTTTACCCACGACACGCCAATTCCTACACTGATGGTTGACCCTGAAATGATACGTTTTGCATTCCAAAATCTACTCGATAATGCCATAAAGTACAGCCAGCCACACGGCACCGTTGAGGTACGAACCGAGGTACGAAACGCACGGGTGACCTGTTCCATCACTGATCACGGTATCGGTATTCCTCTCGATCAGCAGCCCTATATTTTCTCGCGCTTCTTCCGCGCTCAAAACGCCATTTCCGCTGAACCAAATGGAAACGGGTTGGGATTATCTATCGTGAAGAGTATACTGGAGAAGCACGGAGGCACGATTCGGTTTACAAGCGAAGAAAAGAAAGAAACGACGTTTTACTGTGTCTTTACCGTATAACACTATTCATCATGATTCCAAACATTCCTGCACGTGAAGAAAATCATCCAGTTCCCGCCAAGAAAAAGATTCTGTGGGTGGAAGATGACTCTTTTCTTAACAACATCATCGCGCAAAAGTTATCAGAACAACATTGGGAACTTCTGTATGCACGCGAGGGGGTCAGTGCACTTCAGATGGCGCACAAAGAACAGCCAGACGCTATCGTGCTCGACATTCTCCTGCCGGGTATGGATGGCTTAGAGCTGCTTACACAATTGAAAGCAGATGAAAAAACGAAGCACATTCCAGTACTAATGTTCTCCAACCTCGACGATCAGGAAAAAATCGCGCAGAGTAAAACGCTCGGTGCGGAGGGCTTCTTTATAAAGGCAGTGACTACCTTGGAGACAATCATTGCAGAGATACAGAAGGTCATTTCTCGCTAGAAATCGGATTTTTCATATAATTGCCATAAGATATAGTCATTCAAAGAAATCGCCGCCCGAAGGGCGGCGATTTCTTTGCGTTTTGCGTAACGCAAACTTTACATTCCAGAGCCGCAGGTTCTGCAGTCGTCCTTGTGTCCGACGAGAAGCACGATTGCTGATAGGCCGACAAGCAGGTAGACGAGATTCTCAACTCCCGACAACTTGCCGAGGAGGAGATTCACGACATTCCAGTTATTGCCCATATAGTTACCGAGTGCGACGAGACCCCAGTTGAGCGCACCGACGACTACGAGGATTAACACGATACGGTGCAATGATTTCATGCAGATGAATAAAGATGGTTAAAGCGGTGGCTGTGGTCCGCTACTCTCTATTATGCCTCTTTTTTAGACTGTCTAGAGGCAGCCTGTGCAAAACTTTTTTACGTCCTGAACCTATCTGGCGGACGGTTCCGGTGATTTGTTTCGGTTAGCCTCAATGAATGCCCGTATCGCCTGCTCATCTAGCGTCTGGAATTTCTGCAATCTGCCCCACGACGCGAGAACAATCGGCGCATCATTTTTAAAACGAGGTGTAACAATTATTTTTGAGTTTGATTTTGCGATTTTTTCTAGAGCTGACTTTGTCGCGTCATCAATCCCTGTATACAAGATCCATATGCCGCCATGTTCAAGGTTATGTATCACTTGTTCGTCAGGTAACTCAGTTTGATATACTCCCCAATTCGCCGGTTGCGCATAATGTGAGCCTGATGTTGGAGGATTTGAGTTATATTCCGGATGACTCGCTCCGACAGCGATATGCTCTTGACCTTGATTAGCAAAGGCTTCACCAAGCTGTGGCTTCTGATCCTTGTTCGCAAAAACTACTGCGCCATAAACAATAGCGATGCTCAATAATATAATTCTGATAATCAATTTCATAGTCATTCTACTTCTGTTAATGAATTTTTACTTATACCAACTCTTATACCACGATTGCATATCTTGTATTTCTTTAGATTGCGATTCAATAATGGCGTCGGCCAGAGACAGCATCTCCGGTCTGCTAGTACCAGACCTTAGCATTTGCGCCATCATAACAGCCAATTGATGGTGTGGAATCATCGCTTCTATAAATGCCTTGTCAAAGTCATTTGCATTTTCTAGTGTCCGAACCTCTTCCTGTCCTCCCATATGCATCCCACTTCCCGACATCATTCCTCCTTCCATCATAGAATGGTCTCCCTTTGGAACTTCTGTTTGGAACCAGTTTTTATACCAGTTTCTCATATCTCCTATTTCCTTGTTTTGGTCCTTAACAATAGTCGCCGCAAGAGTTTTAATTTCAGGACGAGTAGCTTTTGTAAGGGCTAATGTTGCCATTGCTACAGCCCCATCATGATGCTGGATCATCTGTTCAATAAAGTGCCTATCTATATTGCCCATCATTCCGATATTCCCACTGCGAACTTCTGGAAACACCGCTCCAGCAAAGAGGAGCCCTAGAAGTAACCCGCCGATAACTCCTCCTGTCACAAACAAAATTTTGTTGTTCATATGCATTTTAAGTTGATGATAATAATTTAATCTAAAACTATGCTCCGCAACTACCTCCATCACTTCCCTGCTGTTGCATCTTTCTGTTATGTGAGGTAAAAGGCGGAGAACTATATGAGACAGGAACAATGGGTCTGTATAAGAGCGAATGGAACAAAAATACGAAAACTACAGATACTAGAATAAGAAGAACGGTGATGAGATTTAATGCGGCGCTCATAAATGACTGATATGCAGAGAGATGATGAACGACACTTGGAAGAGCGGTTGACGGACACAGAGATGTTCCCGTCGTAGAAAACGGACAGTTGCCCTGCATATCTCCGTTCACTCCATACGTCATACTGGCGAAGCCGAAGAACGCCATCGCCAGAAATGACAGCAGTACGAATGTTGTGGTGATTTTTTTAGATACGAACAACATACAATATATATTACAACTTTTTTGTCTTAAGGCGAAGCGAATTGCCCACTACCGAGATGCTTGAAAATGCCATTGCAACCCCAGCGAAAATTGGGTTGAGGAGGACCCCGAAGAATGGATACAACGCCCCTGCCGCAACGGGGATAAATGCTATGTTGTAGAAGAACGCCCAGAAGAGATTCTGTTTGATTATCTTCATCGTGTGCCTTGAGAGTTTTATTACTTCCGGGATAAGCGTGAGGTCTCCTCTCATAAGTGTGATGTTTGCTGACTCCATAGCTATGTCAGTGCCCTCTCCCATGGCGATGCCAATATCGGCCTGCGTTAGAGCAGGAGCATCGTTAATGCCGTCGCCGATCATTGCCACGATTTTCCCTTGCGCTTGAAGCTCCCGTACTTTTTCTGACTTCTTGTCCGGCAACACCTCGCTCATAACATTTTCTATCCCAGCCTGTTTCGCAATAGCCCTGGCGGTTCGGTCATTGTCTCCGGTAAGCATCCAAACCTCAATATTATTTTCTCTAAGCGTGCGCACCACTTCAACTGATTCTTTCTTTAATACATCGGCAACGGCGATTAAACCGGCCATCTTTTTATCAACCGCTACTATTATTACAGTCTTGCCTTGATTTTCAAGATTCGTTATTTTTTCTTCCCATTCCTCGGTATTAATTTTATTATCAGCCATCAATTTTCTTGTACCAAGTAGAACTTTCCCATTATTTAATTCTGCTGAAACTCCATGCCCTGGAATGGCTTGAAAATTTTCAATCTGCAATATATTAACTTTTTCTTCTTTTGCCTTATTCACTATTGCCCAGGCGATGGAGTGTTCTGATTTGTTTTCTATACTCGCGCCGATTTGTAGCACATCACCAAAAATATCGGTAACAACCGGTTTTCCATAGGTGAGCGTGCCTGTTTTATCTAAAATAATAGCGTTTATCTTATTTGCAATTTCAAGCGATGCGGCGTCCTTAATCAATATACCCTTACCCGCGGCGTTACCCGAAGCGACCATGATTGCCATCGGCGTAGCGAGACCGAGAGCACACGGGCACGCGATTATCAGGACAGCGACAAAATTGACAAGAGCGAACGTAAACGCTGGTGCAGGCCCGAAGAAGAACCAAACAATGAAAGTCAAAGCGGCAACGGCGAAAACCGATGGAACGAAATACGATGAAACCATATCGGCCAATCTCTGAATTGGCGCCTTAGAGCCCTGGGCATCCTCAACCATTTTAATAATCTGCGAGAGCACAGTGTCTTTGCCGACTTTTGTCGCCTGAAATGTAAAGGTACCGAATTTATTTATGGTACTGCCGATAACGACACTCTCGGCCTTCTTATGAACCGGCATTGACTCGCCAGTAATCATTGATTCGTCTATCTCTGATTCTCCTTCTATTATCTTTCCGTCCACAGGAATTCTCTCTCCTGGGCGGACAATTATCATATCTCCTACCTGCACGTCTATAATAGATACTTCAATCTCTTTTCTCTCCCGCAAAATTTTTGCCGTCTTGGGCTGTAAGCCGATAAGTTTCTTAATCGCTTCTGACGCTCTACCTTTCATAAGGACTTCGAGATACTTCCCAAGAAGAACTAGCACTATGATAATCGCCGAGGTGTCAAAATAGATAGCCGGCGTTATCCCGCTACTTGAAAAATAAATAGGAAATACTGTAACTGCTACGCTGTAGAAATATGCCGCCAACGTTCCGATGGCGATGAGCGTATTCATATCGGCGGTACGATATTTCACGAGCAGTTTTATCCCGCTGTAGAATTGAGAGCCTACCCAGAACTGGACTGGAGTGGTCAAGATAAGCAACATCCAATTATTGTTGAGGATTTTCGGTATAAATGAGAACCACTCCGAGAAACTGCCGAAGAATATGAAAACGGATAGTATACCGCCGATAATAAGTTTGAGCTTCATATCTTTCATTTGGTCCTCGCGTTCCATATCCATATGATTATGCTGTGGGGCATTCATATCCATACCCATATCTGGCATTTTATTTGACATTGCGATTTCCTTTTCTGGACTAATTTCAAGCTTGTAACCGACAGAATCAACAATCTTCGCGAGGTCCGCTACAGAGACAACATTTTCATCAAATTCAACTAGCGCTGTTTCTGTGGCAAAATTGACAGTTGCCGAATAAACTCCTATTGTCTTTAAAAGCGCATTTTCAATAACTGCTACACAACTGGCGCAATGTATGCCGTAAATTTTGTACGTTTCTTTTTTCATTTTCTCTTCAATTTATAAACTTTCAGTTGCATCAATTCGTAGTCTACCACTCGGGTATAATGAATGCCACTATGTCGCCGTTATTCTTCGGACTTACCATTCTCGCCGTTTTTGGGGTCGTTCTGCTTATGCGGCCGCGAAGGTTCTATTTTGTTCGTCATGGAGAGACTGTCTTAAATCAACAACATATTCGTCAGGGCGACGACGGCGGACTTTCTGAGAACGGTAAGCATCAGGCCAAAACGGTCGGCACGTATCTAAAACGCTTTCCAATAGAACGGATCATTTCAAGCACGTATCCGCGCGCGAAAGAAACTTCAGAAATCATCAACAAACATCTGAACGTACCTATACTGTATTCTCCACTTCTCGCGGAGCGGAGGAATCCGAAAGAAATCATCGGGAAGAGCACCAATGACTCTGAAGTCGTGCGCATCGTAGACCAGATGGACAATGCATATCACGAAGATGAGTACCGCTTCTCTGACGAAGAAAATTTCATTGACTTGAAGAAACGTGCGAGAAAATGTTTAAATCTGCTCGCTCTGCAGGGAGCGAACGAGACGGTCGTCATCACGCATCACGTATTTCTTAAAATGCTCGTCGCGTATCTGCTCTACCGCGAGCAACTTCGCTCCAAAGACTTCACAAAACTCTCGTTCTTTAACTATTCTGACAACGCAGGCATCACCGTCTGCGAATTCAGTCCTTTAAATATTTTCTCTCCGACCCGTGGCTGGCGCGTAATCTCCTACAACGAACAACCTCAATAAATTTAAATCTCACTATCTTTGACGACCGTCAATTATAGGGAGATTGACATTTTGGTGAGAAAGAGGAATATGACTCTTGGAAGTGAGCGCGCCTGATTTAGGCGTTTTGTAGTACAACCGTAAGGCGATTCCTTCAATGGATAGCCGATAAGGAGATTGGAATGACAATCAAACTGAAAGATCGGAAAGTTGGTTCACCCGAGTGGTTTACCGCGTGGCAGAGAATTCTTGAGAATGATTTCATCATGCGGTGCATGCTGGAAACATCCCTTCATGAGTTGCGTTTTTGGATGGAGATATTTCTGATGAGTGAATCGGGCGTAATATACCAAATTCGAATGGAAAGGTTCCTGGGCGAAACGATTAAGCTACCGAGAGTAACGCTTCGCGGATTTGATGTTTCGCTCGAAAACCTCATTCGTGACCTTCAACACTTCTGGTTCGATGACAGGATGTCGAATTATCTGACAATCCCAAAACTTGAGCTTGCCGTGCCGCATCGAGGGTTCATCAGGCAGTACGGTAGCGCCGATGTCGTCCTCCTATCGACCAACAACGCCCTGCTAATGGATGGCTATGGTGCCGTGAGAGAATGGCTCTACCAAGCGAAAAGAGGTCGCGTCAAATCTGATACCGACAGCGGTGTGTCTACGGAGAATGAAAAGATCTTATGGAAGCTACTTGAGCAACGCTTCAGAGCATTTCTGTATCGGCAGAAGGTATCGCTGATAAAAGAAACGCTCGGAGTGGCTGTCGAAGCCATACACGGTTAGTTGATCTTCCGTACGAAAAAGCCGGGCAACGCCCGGCTTTTTTTATTTCTACCGAAGTTAAACTTCGGTAATTAGTAGTCCATTCCCATTCCGCCGCCGGGGGCGGGAGGAACTTTCGGTTCGGGGATGTCGGCGATGGCGGCTTCTGTGGTGAGGAGAAGTGCAGCAGCGGAGACGGCGTTCTCGAGCGCCATCCTCGGCATCTTCACCGGGTCTACGATGCCAGCGGCGAGCATGTCTTCTACTATCTCGTCGGTGAGTGCGTTGTAGCCGGCATTCGCCTTACCAGACTGCACTTTTGAGACAATAAGTGACGCGTCATCTTTACCTGCATTAATCGCGATCTGCGCAAGAGGTGTCTCCAAGGCGCGCACGACAATGTCATAGCCGGCTTTTTCATCGGCAGACATCTTTCCGTCATGATTCGCCAATTTCTTCGCGACTTTTGCGAGCGCTGTGCCTCCACCAGCTACTATTCCCTCTTCAATAGAAGCCTTCGTCGCCTTCACTGCGTCATCAATCTTATCTTTCAAATATTTCATCTCCGTTTCTGTAGCGGCTCCGACAGAAATAACCGCGACTCCGCCAGAAAGCTTCGCGATGCGCTCTTCAAACTTCTCTTTATCAAACTTAGAGTCGCTGTTCTCCATCTGCGTCTTCAGCTGGGCGACGCGCGCAGAGATGTCCGCCTTCTTACCCCTTCCTCCCACAATCGTGGTTGAATCTTTTGTAGAAACAACGCGATTTGCCTTACCGAGCATAGCGAGTGTCGCATTCTCAAACGTCATGCCAACCTCGCTCGTGATAACCGTACCTCCAACTACAGTGGCGATGTCTGCAAGCATCTCTTTCTTCCTGTCGCCGTAGCCCGGAGCTTTGATTGCGAGCACTGAGAACGCTCCGCGGAGCTTGTTCACAATAAAAGTGGAGAGCGCGTCGCCTTCAACATCTTCGGCGATGATGACAAGCTCTTTCTTCCCCGACTGCACGACTTTTTCCAGAAGTGGGAGAATTTCTTGCACGTTCCCGATCTTCTTGTCAGTGAGAAGCACGAGAGCATCCTTCATCTCGGCCTCCATTCTCTCCGGATTCGTAACCATATAGGCCGACACATAGCCCTTTTCTATTTGGAGACCCTCCACAATGTCATACGAGAGTTCCATGCCCTGCGACTCTTCAACTGTAACGACACCAGAAGAGCCGACTTTTTCTACAGCTTCGGCAATAATAGTGCCCAACACTTCAGACTCCGCCGAGATAGAGGCGACCTGCTTAATCTCTGCCTTACCGTTTATCGGCTTACCCATCTTCTTGAGCTCCGCGAGCGCAGCGAGCTTTGCCTTCTCCATCCCGCTTCGGATACCCATCGCGTTGGCACCCTTCATCACGTGCGACATACCTTCTTCAACAAGCGCCTCAAACAGGACTACTGATGTAGTTGTTCCGTCGCCAGCCGTATCATTCGTTTTGTTCGCCACCTCCTTCACTATCTCGGCGCCCATATTTTCAAATCGGTCTTTGAGCGAAATCTCCTTGGCGATAGAGACGCCGTCGTTGGTTATACGCGGGCCACCATATGACTTTTCAATAATCACGTTCCTCCCTTTTGGACCGAGCGTCCCCTTCACAGCGCGAGCCGCGAGCGCGATACCCCTCGCTATCGCCTTCCTAGCATCTTCTGAAAATAGAATTTGTTTTGCCATGATAATTTATTTAACGATGCCCAAAATGTTTGATTCCGAGAGGATGTAGTACTCAACTCCCTCTATCTTCACTTCGTCGTAGCCGTACTTGCTAAACAAGACCGTATCACCGACTTTAACTTGTAACGGCACGCGCTTTCCGTCTTCGTATTTGCCTGGACCAACTGCAATAACCTCGCCCTTCGCAGGTTTCTCCTTATCTACTGTTTCTGGAATGATAATGCCGGATGCTAACTTTTTCTCGCCTTCCTTCTCGCTAGGTAACACCACTATCCGGTCGCCCAAGGGCACGAGTGAAAGCTTCTTAGCCATAGTCTTTATATATAAATTAATAATCGCTCTCCTTCTCTTTAGCTCCCTATGTGGGATGAGTATACCCAGCACTCAAAGTTTTGCAACTTGCGCGGATTAACCTGTCCGTGCTAGTGTAGGAGTACAGATGGAGGCACTCGTATCGGCACTGCCGTACGCGATTATCATCCTCTCTATACTCCTCATCGTCGGCATCGTGCTACAACAGCGCGGAGCCAGCCTAGGTGGAGCATTCGGGGGCGACAACTTCGCGTCGACGTTTTATAAGCGCAGAGGCGCCGAGAAATTTCTATTCAATGCAACGATCGTTATCGCTATTCTCCTGGTGCTTTTGGCGATAATGAACTTCCTTCTGGAGAGATCATGAACGATGAGATGAGAGAGAGGCTGACGCGTCTGCGGAGCATACCTGCTCTTGAGCGAGTGCGAGAACGCGTTAGCACATTCTCGTCCGGCGACAGAGTTATCTTCTATTTGTTCGCGATACTCTTCAGTGCCATTTCTCTTTTAGGATTCTACGCTCTTGAACAATCGCTTCTGGTAGAAGTGCCTGCTTATGGGGGAACTCTTGTAGAGGGTGTACTAGGGAGCCCGCGATTCATAAATCCGCTCATCGCTATCAGTGATGTGGACCGCGACCTGTCAGCACTCACTTATGCGGGGCTCATGGGCCTGTCGGGAACAGGAGGACTGATACTTGTGCTTGCGCAATATTACGATCTATCTGCAGACGGTAAAATATACACATTCACCCTAAGAGAAAACATAAAATTCTCAGACGGTTCGCCGGTTACTGCAGACGATGTAATTTTCACAGTACAGAAGGCGCAGGACCCGGCACTTAAAAGCCCTAAATACGCAGACTGGTCCGGCGTGAGAGTTGTCGCTATTGACCAGAAGACGATACAATTCACGCTCGCGAAGCCGTACGCGCCTTTCCTCGGACTAACTACTCTCGGTATTCTACCTTCTAGACTCTGGAATAAGATATCCGATGAAGAATTTCCATTCTCAATTCTGCAGACAAATCCTATCGGAGCCGGACCGTTTAAAGTAACTGACGTTTCAAGAGGAGTATCAGGGCTCATAGAGAGCGTGTACCTGTCCGAGAACCAATATTATACAAATGGGCGTCCGTATCTTGACGGCATTCGCTTCAACTTCTACTCGCGTTCTGAAGACCTGACGAACGATCTGGAAAATGGTTCCATAGAAAGTGCATACGACCTGCCTGCCGGCAGACAGGTGTCCAGAATAATGACAGCGCCATATGCCAGAGTCTTCGGTGTATTCTGGAACCAGAGTGAGAAGCGAGTTTACGCTAGGATAGAAGTTAGAAAGGCACTCTCACTGGCTCTTGATCGTCAGTTAATCATAGACGAAGTTCTTGGCGGATATGCGACTGCGATTATGGGTCCCGTCCCTTCCGGAGGTTCTGTTCAACAGTTTCCTATTCCACAGTTTGAAAATAGAACGGCGGCGGCTGCAAAAATGCTTGCATCTGCCGGATGGGCGTATGACGGTTCAAGAAGAGTTTGGGAGAACAAGTCTGCAAAACAAACATTGGACGGTATAACACTGCGCACATCAAACGTACCCGAATTAAAGAGCGTGGCGAGCGCGGTGAAAGAGAATTGGGAAAAACTCGGCATTCCTGTAAACATAGAGCTATACGGACCTGGAGACCTCTCGCAGAATGTCATACGACCGCGCAAGTATGAGGCACTTCTGTACGGTATGGTGATAGGACGTGACCAAGACCTCTACGCATTCTGGAGTTCACAGGAGAGAAACGACCCTGGTCTCAACATCGCGCTATATGCTAATAAAACAGTGGACGCTCTGCTGGATAACGTGCGGGGCTCTACTGACCAAAAGGTGCGGGCAGACAATTTGCAAAAAATTGAAGACATTATTTCTGCAGATTATCCGGCCGCATTTATCTACTCGCCGAACTTCACTTATAACGTACCGAACAATTTGCGCGGAGTTGAACTACCACAAATCATTGTGCCGGCAGACCGCTTTGCGACGGTAGCGTCTTGGTATCGTTCCACCGATGCTGTCTGGCCGATTTTCGTAAATCAAAGTCGTTAATTATTTTAGTACGGGTTTCAGTTTATTTATTAACCACAAGCCCATTAACCAACCAAACTTATGAATTCAGCCCCTGCGCCAGCACCAGCTCCGGCACCGGCAAATCCGCGTCCGACTCCTTCAAGAGAAGCACTACCAACAGGTCCAAGACGATATGAGCGCGGGAATCGTCCTCCAAGCAGAGGGGCGCTACGACCAGGCAGCGCATCTCGTCGCATACAACGCATACTCCGCAGACCGTCGTCCAATCCAACACGTATTAATCGCACTGTAGATTATTTCCCAGAACCTGTCGGGCCTACATCAGTTCGTATAATCCCGCTCGGTGGAGTGGAGGAGGTCGGACGCAATATGTGTGCAATTGAAGTTGGAGCGACCGGCGATATTCTCGTCTTTGACGCGGGATTCCAGTTCGTCTCTGAAGATACTTCTCCTGGCGTTGACTATATCCTCCCGAATACAAAATATTTAGAGAAGAACGCTTCTCGTGTGAAGGGCGTCATTATTACGCACGGCCACTTGGACCACATCGGAGGTATTCCATTCACTCTCCCGCGATTCGGTACTCCGCCGATATATACGCAGAATCTAACATCCATCATGATTCAGCGCAGACAGGAAGAGTATCCGGATGTGCCAAAGTCCGAAATTGTGGTTGTTGAAGTCGGGCAATCCGTCACAATCGGGTCAACGAAAGTGAAGTTTTTTCCAGTCACTCACTCTATCCCCGACTCGATGGGCTGTTCGGTTGAAACTCCGCAGGGCAATGTCGTCATTACAGGCGACCTGAAGCTTGACCACGACGACGGTACTCCGAGCGAGCGAGAGGTGAAGACATGGGGAGAGCTCGGTAAGGATAAAAATATATTCTTCATCTCTGATTCAACAAATGCAGAAAAAGACGGGTTCTCAATTCCTGAAAAACGCGTTATTCAGACACTGGAAGATATAATCAAGACTGTTTCTGGCCGTCTCATCATTGGTACCTTCGCTTCGCAGTTTGAACGCATGATTCACATTATGGAAACCGCGGAGAAGCTCGGGAAGAAAATAGTTACTGAAGGCCGCTCTATCAAGAACAATCTGGAGATTGCGGAGAAGACAGGTCTGCTTACAATCAAAAAAGATACTATTATTCAGGCGCAGGATATCGGCAATTATCCGCCTGATAAAATTGTCATTCTTTCTACAGGTGCACAGGGCGAGGAGTTCGCCGCGCTGATGCGCATAGCGACAAAACAGCATAAAAACATCACTCTTACCGAGCGCGATACTATTGTGCTTTCCTCCTCTGTCATTCCGGGCAACGAGATTGCCGTGCAGAAGTTGAAGGATAATCTCTATCGACACGGCGTTACGCTCATTCATTATCGTTCAAGCGACGTCCACTCTACCGGCCACGGCAACACAGGCGAGCTCGTCTGGATTAATAAGCAAGTCCATCCGAAATTCTTCATGCCGGCTTACGGTTATCACTCAATGCTCCGATGCCACGCGAAGGCCGTAGAACAGTCTGGATTCCCGAAGGAGAACATTATTGTTCCAGATAACGGCACCGTAATTGACATTGAAGATGGCGAGCGGATGAACGTACATAAGCAGAAAGTGCCATCCGCTCCGATGGTCGTTGACGGCTTCACCATTGGCGACATACAGGAGGTCGTCATCCGCGATCGCCAGTCGCTCGCCAAGGACGGTATGTTCGTCATTATCGCGAGTGTGAACCTGAAGACCGGTAAGTTGCGTAAGTCGCCGGACATCATCAGTCGCGGATTTGTCTACCTGCGCGAATCACAGAATCTCCTGAACGAGGGGCGCATACTAATTAAGAAAACTATTGAGGAAACAACGCGTAATATGAATCCGATTGATTTAGATTATGTTAAGAATAATCTGACCGATGTTATGGCTGGATTCCTCTTCCAGCGCACCAACAAAGCTCCGATGGTAATCCCTGTGCTGATTGGAATGTGATTTCAGTATCACTGAAATCATGACGTTTATTCTAGCTTACTTAGTCTTTGGCCACTTATTTGCGGCTGGTGGATAGAGTTTAGTGAGCGGGTGGGTGATGCAATCGTGCGGGCGGGCTGGGCAGACGTAACGACCGTAGAGGACGAAACCGTTATTCACATATTTCCAATCTTTTTTCGGAATGAGCGCTTCCAAATCTTTTGAAATCTTCTTTAAGTCAGTGTTGCTGGTCAGGTCAAAGCGCTTTGCGAAGCGTTTTACATGCGTATCTGTCGCGATTCCCTCCCAAATACTGTAAAGGTCTCCGAGAATTACGTGCGCTGTTTTATAGCCAACGCCAGGTAACTCAACAAGTGTTGTTTCGGTTTTTGGCACAACTCCGTTAAATTTTTCTTGAACCATCTTTGCTGAGCCGATAATCGCCTTGGCCTTGTTGCGATAAAAAGTAACAGAAGATATTTCTTTCGTGAATGTTGCGGGTTTAGCTCGAGCGAAATCTCTTACTGTTTTATATTTCTTAAAAAGCGTCGTGGTGAGTTTATTTACTGCCTTATCGGTGCATTGCGCAGAGAGAATGACGGCGGCAACAAGCTGAAACGGCGTTGTGCGCGCGAGCTCGCTCTTCGGCTCCGGATACGTTTTTTTCAAATACGCGATTATCTTTTCCGCGCGATCGATACGTTCTTTATGGCTCATAATAATTCTGGCGTATCACTTTCCTGCGGGAAGGAGAAATGAAAGAAAATAAGAAGAAGCGCGCCGGCAGTAAATGTGGTGAGCAAGAGAACTATAAAAATGCCGATGTACGGAACAAGAGCGATGAGAGAAAGAGCGAGCATCCCGAGAACGCCATCGTGCCACAGAACCGTTTCCCGATTCATATAACGGCGCGAGAAGAGGCTTCCGAGAAGAATTCCAGCATACGCGAGAGACAGAAGCACAATAAAAGAGTAGGAGATGAAAAGAAGCAATGCGAGACCGATACCGACGAACGTAAGTGCGAGTATTAGGAATAATACAGGCGTTACTACAAACACTGCGAAACCTAGCAGGATTATCAGCAGAATCTTGCTCGGACGCGCCGTATATGCACGTTTTGTAACTGCCTCTGCAAGTCTAGGGAAAAGGCCTGCGAGAAGACCTGCCAAGATTAGAGCGCCTAGTATACGCACGAAGAGGAAGAACCCTATACTCATAAACGAGAGTATGCGCGAAGTGCCAGCGTCCGGCAGATATGAGGCACTCGTATACTGAACGCCGCCGATTATCACGGCGGATTTATGAATTGTCGCCGGTTCAGGCGCCTGATAAGAAAATTTGCCGATAATCGTCGTACTTGCCGAGAGAGATACGCGCCCGCTCGCGACGACATCAACATTGCCTGCAAAATTTCCGGCAAGAGAGACATTGTTGCCGTATATCGTGACCGATCCTGAAGCACCGTTTGATATAGTTGCGTTAGCGGCAATGATAAAAACACTTCCTCCGACCTTGCCTGAGTCGTTAACTGAATATCCAAAGGCGACCAAATCGCCTTTAATCGGCTCCTCAACAGAAATACTCCCGCCGAACGCCCGGAAATCGCCACCGACCGGCGCGCGCGAATATACTGACCCTGCAAAAAGAAGTTCGTCGCCCTGCACCGGTCCCGCGGTGACGATAGAACCGCCGAACGCAGAGAAATCGCCAGCCACCGGCGCGGTTCGCACGACTGAAAGACCTGCAGCGTATGCGTTCCCCGGCGACGAACTCGCAGAAAGGACGGAACGCGCTATGGAGAAGGATGCAGGCGCGCGCGCTGCATAAGAGTTAGTTGGCAATAGGAGTGCAACGAGCAGTGCGGAAATAATGTAGCGCATACAGTTCAGGAAATCGGCGGCATCATAAGATGCTTGGCAGGCTGAGATGGAGGAGGATTCACTGGTGGAGGACTGTGGAGTTCTTTAATTCTCACAGGCTCAATAAAACTTGCGAATACAAGTATTAGAAATGAAATTACAGCGGAAGTGAAACAGTAGATACAGAATGCGCCTATGAAGAAAACTTGAACAAATATGAAATAAATAGAAAAGATAACACCTATAAACGAAATCACCTGCAGGAAGCGACGTAGTAATCTGTCAAATATGACGAGCTCAAGAGCAGCCAAAACAAACAGAATGCCGTAGAAGAGAACTCCATATTCTGCCAGAGGTATGCCGAAGAGTTTTGAATACTCGCTGGCAGTAACAATATTGCACCCAAAGAAGCTTTGTATATTGCAGATAAGCGGTTCCCCGCTCGCCTTCTGCTGAGCCAGATAAGCCGAATTCGCTAGTCCGAAAAAGGCCAGAATAAGAATGCACACTACTCCTATTCGCTTCATAAAGACTAGAATACGCGCTGTCCAGCCCGTGCGCAAGCGAATAAATGATAGACTGGAATGATTAATATGTTGTTAAATTTCTTATCTAATTTCACAGCTAGCACGGTTAGTAGCGAGATTCTGCTGTCTCTCGCGATAATAGTGTGTGCAATTTTTATTGAGGATATAACAACCGTGGTTGTAGGCGTACTCGCGGCTGACGGGTTAATTGCGGTACCGATTGCGTTTATTTCAATATATATTGGTATAGCTATCGGAGATACCGTGCTTTATTCTCTTGGAAGACTCGCTCGGACGTACCAACGTCTCGCGCATTACATAGACCACGATTTCACGGCGCCATTTCGTTCCTGGCTTGAAAATAACTATTCATTTAAAGTTTTTTCAAGTCATTTCGTGCCTGGACTTCGCTTCACCACATTTGTAGCAAGCGGATTCTTCCGCTTTCCGCTTTCAAAATACATACCTATGGCTGTAGCTGGCGGTTTAGTTCTGGAGACTGTCCTCTTTTCCGTTTCCTATTGGTTCGGTAGTTTCTCTTCTAAATGGGCGGGGGAAGTTCGTTGGGGCATCGCAGGAGTATTCCTCTTCGTACTTTTCCTTATTGCAAGACACAATGTTCTTACGTATCGCGCACAGAAAAATTCTCTAAAAGTAACAGATAGCAGCGATGGTATATGACCGCACGTCTCCCTCGTCTTATCGCAGCACTCGTCCTCACTCTCGCGGCAGGCGGAGCGGGATATATGGCGGGCGGGAGTGGAGCGCAGACCGCGAGTGTGAGTATTCCCGCACAGACTGTCACGGCGCCGGCCGCCAATTCAGTGCGTGTAATCTATAGTCTGGATCAAAAGAAAAACGACCAAGAACTCATAGCTCTCATCAACGAGGCAGAGGATTACATCTACTTCGCGATTTATACATTTACCCTTCCTAGCATCGCCGACGCTCTCGTCAATGCTAAAAAACGCGGAGTGGACGTGCGTGGCATAGTTGATTCAAAACAGAGTTCAAACAGTTATGGTGCGCCAATTATTAAGACGCTTCTTGACGGTGGTGTTTCGGTCGTGACCGAGAAGCATGCGAGCGGCAACGGTATTATGCACCTCAAGACGCTTATTACTGAATCGGCATACGCAACCGGCAGTTATAATTGGACCAAATCTGCAACGATCATCAACGATGAGGTTTTGGAAATTGGCACCGATCCTGCGCTCCGACAAGTATATGAAAATATTCTGAAGAGATTGCTTGAGGCCTACAAAGGCAACAGCGCGGCCGCGGGAGCGGCCGCGCTCATTTCTATCGGAACCATTGATTACACCGATTCTTTAGCGAGAGTCGGCTCGCTCGCCTCTGTGCGTGGAACGCTTGTAAAGACCTACACATCTAAAACCAGCACCGTCTTTCTCAACTTCTGCGAGAACTATAAAACCTGTCCCTTTTCTGGCGTCATCTTCGCCGACGATGTGAAGAAATTCGGCGACCTCTCCCGCTACGTTGGACAGACCATTACCCTCACCGGCAAGATATCTTCCTACCAAGGCAAAGCCGAAATCATTCTTTCTTCTCCCAGCCAGCTTTCCAATTAGTTGCGTAGTTTAGTCTTTTTGTGCTATATTGAGCAATAACTTCCAGTGGCTACAGACCGACTCCGCATCAATAATGAGATACGCGCGCTTGAGTTGCGTGTTATAAGCCATGATGGGAGTAACCTAGGTGTTCTTCCGCTTGCCTCCGCGCTTGCGGCGGCGAAGGCCGCTGGGCTGGACCTCATAGAGATCTCGCCATCGGCCATCCCGCCCATTGCGAAGATCATAGATTATGGTAAATTTGAATACGAGCGAAGCAAGAAGGAAAAGGCCGTTAAGGCTAAAGTTAAGGTCTCTGAGACCAAGGAGGTTCAAATTAAGGTCGGCACAGGTGACCACGATATGGACTTGAAGGCCAGAAAGGCAGCTGAGTGGCTCTCTCAAGGCCACAGAGTTCGTGCCGAACTCTTCCTGAAGGGCCGCTATAAGGGAATGGAAGAGAAGTTTCTGAAGGACCGTCTTGAGAAGTTTCTCCTACGAATCCCATATGCATACAAGATTGCTGAGCCTGTCGCGAGGAGTCCGAAGGGCTTTGCCGGCGTGATAGAGAGAGACCTTATAGCACAAGCGAAACGGGAGAAGGAATCAAAACATGAAAACAAATAAATCTTATACAAAGAGAATTCGCGTGACTCGTAATGGGAAGCTGATGGCGCGCCCGAAGGGTCAGAACCACTTCAACGCGAAACAGAGCGGGAACAGCCGCCGCGACAAGCGCGGTTTCGTCGCTATAGCTCTCTCAATGAGAGTTCGCCGACGTTTCTTGCCTGGCAGTGGTGCGAAGTAATTAATTTTTAATACTCATTTCTGTATGACAAGAATCAAAGGTGGAGTACTGGCGAACAAGCGCCGTAAGAATATTCTGGAACGAGCCAAGGGCTATCGCGGTATCCGTTCTAAGAAGCTTCACGCCGCACACGAGGCCTTGATGCGCGCTGGTCGTTACGCCTTCGCTCACCGTCGCGATAAAAAGACTGATTTCCGCCAGCTCTGGATAGTGCGCCTAAACGCGGCTCTACGCGACAATGGTCATAAGTCTTACTCCACCTTCATCAACAAATTAAAAAAGTCCGGCATCAAGCTTGATAGAAAAGTTCTCGCGCAGTTTGCCTCCGAACATCCCGCCATCTTCTCCCGCATCGCAAAGCAAGTAATATAAAACCAATGCTTCATACTTTTTGATAAGTATCTATATCTTCATTTCTAGTGCCGTTGTGAGTTCGTGGTCTTTTGAAGTTACCTTATTGCCGTTATCATGTGTCGTGGTTGAGATGAATACATTTTTATAATCCTTGATACATATGTCTGGATGATGTTGTAGACGCTCGGCAATTTCGCCTACCTTGTTCACAAACATAAGTGCTTCTTTAAAATCACGGAATTGAAACGTCTTTTGTAGACTATTATCAAGTTCAGTCCAATTGGTTGTCATATTATTATGATGACTTTTAAATCTTCTTCACCGAGTCTTTCGTTATCTCCCACGTCTGGCCTAGCTCGGGGACGATAGCGTTGCCACCTAAGTAGTCGTGGATGCGCTGGGCGAGGAAGCGCTCGGCAGATGGTTCACCAATTGCGGTAAAAATAGTCTTAGTACGACCACCAGCCTGCGGAAGCGAGGCTTCCGCAAATTTCAGGAGCTCGTCGCGGTCGGCGTGCGCCGACCAGCCATGAAGATTTTCAACTTTCGCCTTAATCTTTACTTCAATGCCATTGAGGCGAACGCTCGTCGCACCCTCCATCATTCGTCGTCCAGGACTGCCGGGCGCCTGATAACCGACTATTATGAGCGTCGTAGTTGGGTCTGGTAGATACTTGACCTCCCACTTCCCTATCCTGCCGCCATGACTCATCCCCGCTCCGGCGATGATAATCTTCGGACCCGGAACTTTATCTATCGCGAGCGACTCGTCACGCGAGAGAGTTTGCTTCAAGAATGGGAATTTAAAAATACTGCCCTCTCTTTTTATTTCATCTTCTATACTTTTTTTAAAATACGTTGGGCCCCACTTCTCATACACTGCCGTCACATGTATCGCGAGTGGCGAATCTAAGAATATTGGAATTTCGGGCAATTCTTTTGCAGAGAAAAAGTTGGAGAGTTCATAGAGCATTAGCTGTGTGCGCTCCAGAGAGAAGGCTGGGATGAGGATAGTGCCACCGCGCGCTATCGCACGCTTTAGAGTATCGCGCAGTGTATTCACACGCTCTGCGTGCGGCGGGTGGAGGCGATCGCCATAGACGCTCTCCATAACAATCGCGTCTGAATCTGTAATTGGTTCCCAGTCTGGCAGAAGCGGCGACGGCGAGTTACCGATGTCCCCGGTGAGAGCGACCGCCACACCATCTTCGTCTTTTATCCGCACGCTCGCGGAACCGAGTATGTGGCCCGTGTTACGCAGATAGACTGAGAGTCCTGGTGCCACTTCTTTTTCAGTATGATAATCAAGAGTTTCAATGAGGGCGAAAGTTTTTTCAACATCCTGTTCTTCATAGAGTGGCGCGATACCTCTGCGTCGCGCTTCTTCTCCAAGAATACCAAGCGAATCACGCAAAATGAGCTCGGCGAGATCTCTCGTAGGTGGTGTCATATATATCTTCCCGCGGAATCCGTCTCTGACTAACTTTGGAATACGTCCGACGTGGTCAAGATGCGCGTGAGTGAGCACGAGCGCGTCAACACTCTTAACGTCGTAATGAAAATCCCCATAGTTATGTTCTTCAACAAAGTCTGCCCCCTGTTCAATACCGCAATCTATTAAAATTTTTCCACGTACACCTTCTATTAAAAAATTGGAGCCGGTCACCTTACCTGCTCCGCCGTAGAAACTTAAGCGTAGTGCCATACTCACATCATAACGCCAATCGCCCTGTTTCCGAAGAAACAGGGCGATTGGCGGAGCCGTCCTCTTAAGCAACTTTATCTTGCCAGGTGGGATAAGCAACGATAGCTATCGGATCTCCTTGCGGAATTCACCAAGCACATCTTAATGCATAATTTCCCTAATGATGAGCAAGTTGCGTTTTTAAGAACAGCTCCTAGATTCATTATACTCCCGTTCCACAAACTGCAAGTGGATAACTTAAAATTATCTAATAATACTGTGTATATCGTCGTCGTATAGCGTCGCCTCGTGAGGAACTTTATAGCTAATAACCTCCTTGGATCCAAACCAGTGAGGAATCTCCTTCTCTGCTTCAGAGACCGTACCGGAAGCGTGTATAAGATTACGAATCGCACGATCGGCTGTATCAGCCATCTGATATGAATCAAGAACGAAGTCACCACGGATTGTACCAATGCTGGCACTTCGCGGCTCTGTGCCGCCAGTTATCTTACGCACGAGTTCAACCGCATGCGCCCCCTCCCAAACCATTGCGATAACTGGACCGCTGGTCATGTATTTCTTCAAACGCTCTACAACTAGATTTCCCACTTCAATCGGGTCGTTTGACGGCGGTGTCTCACCCTTCTTCTCATAACTAGAAATCGCTTTCTCGCCTACATTCTTCTTCCATTCTGAATCAAGCAGGTAATGTTCTTCTATCATCTTTTCTGTCGGGACGAACATCTTGAGTGCGACTAGTTTTAAGCCTATGCGTTCATATCGCTTCAAGATTTCACCGATGAGAGCGCGCTGGATACCGTCTGGCTTCACTATAACGAGCGTTCTTTCAGTTTTAGGATGTGGCATAGTTTTAAAAATAATCCGCACACAGCAGATTATATGGTTATGATACGCGCTCCGGACTTTTCTATCAAGATGGTGTGTTCAAAGTGTGCCGAACGTGAGCCATCACGAGTGCGATACGTGTAGCCATCGGGAGATAGGACGACCGAGGCCTTGCCGATAGTTGATATCGGCTCAAGTGCTAATACCATACCTTCTGTGAGCTCAGTCCCAGTGCCCGCGTGACCGAAGTTTGGAATAAATGGCTCTTCGTGCACGAGCTCTCCAACGCCGTGACCACCGAGCTCTCTCACAACCCTAAATCCCGCACTCTCAATCTCGTTTTGAATAGCAGAAGAAATGTCGCCGACATAATTCCCCGGTACTGCTTGTTCAATTCCAGCCGCTAGCGCGCGCTCTGTTGCTATGAGCAGTTTATTCGTCTGTTCATCAACGTCACCGACAGGTACGGTAATAGCAGCGTCAACAATAATTCCGTTGTGCGCGAGACCCAAATCTAGCCCGACAATGTCGCCTTCTCGAAGCGTCTTCACGCCTTCGTTCGGTATGCCGTGCACGACTTCGTCATTAATAGAAACGCAGAGTGTCGCCGGATATGGCCTATTCGCGCCCTCCGGCGTATAGCCGAGGAACGCAGGCGTGTCAGCGCCTGCGAGCGAGCCACCGCCGGCGCGGATCATCCATTCCGCTAGATCATCAAGCTCTTGCGCCGTTACTCCAGGTGCGACCTTGGCGCGTAATGCTGTGAGTACTGTTGCAAGGCGTTTACCGCCTTCAATAAGATTCGCACGCTCTGTATCGTTTTTAATAGTCATCAGATATTGAGTACTGAACGGATATTCTCAGCAATTTTTTCCGGCGACGGCTCGCCGTCTATTTCTATTAGCATTCCTTCTTTCCTGAAGAATTCTATCGCGGGCTCGGTATGTGCGTAATATTCTTTAAGACGCTCATCAACTACTCCGTCATCGGCGCGACCGGCTTTCTGCGAGCGTAGCACGAGTCGTCGTCGTACCGATTCATCAGAAACTGAAATGGAAATCACGCGGAACGAGCGTAGAAGCCACGTGAGCGACTTCAAAATAAGTTTTGCCTGTGAGAGTTCACGACTGAAGCCGTCAAAAATAACACCTTGTTCCTCCGACACACCAAAAATGGATTTCAAGTAGAGATGTAGAGCTATCCAATCCGGCGCGAGCGCGCCCGAGTCAATTTCTTTTTTTATTTTTCGGCCTAAAACGCTTTCCTCCTCTGCAAGCGTACGGAACTGATCTCCTGCGGAGATGACCGGCCAACCGGTCGTTCCTGACAGAAGTTCGGCCTGCGTATCCTTCCCGCACCCGGGCTTCCCGATAAAAAATATCGTACGTGTTTCCATTAAACTACTCTAACATCTTTTAATATTCGCGCAGAGAAACTTGGGCTTCAATTTTGCGGGCGAGGTCCAGAGCGACTTGGACCGCGATGAGTAGCGCCGTACCGCCTAGAATAAGAGTTGTAACGCCAGTAAGACCCTGGATGATTGAGGGCGAGACAGCTATAAGGCCAAGAAAGCAGGCGCCGGGAAGCGTAACGCGGTTTACGACGTTACTGATGAACTCCTCAGTCTCACGGCCGGGGCGCACTCCAGGGACGAAGGCGCCGGACTTCTGTAGATTCTCCGCGACTCTATGCGGTTCAAAGGTGACTGAAGTATAGAAATAGGTAAAGAGAATAACCAGAAGGAAGTAGACCGTGCCGTAATTCCACGTGTTTGACAAGAATCCCGTGTACCAGAGAGCGGCGCTTGAAGCAAAAGAAATTTTAAGTGCACCGAGCATAGACAGAACCATCTGTGGTACTAGGAGTAACGAGAGGGCGAAAATAATAGGAATAACACCGGCCTGCAGGAGACGAATCGGAAGATACGTTGCCGCATTCTGCGCCATAGCAGCACCACGCACTGCGCGCGCGTACGCGATTGGTATTGAACGTTCGGCATCAGATACCACAACGACCGCATACATCATTGCAAGCGCGAGCACAATAAATCCTAGATAGCTCGGAATATTCGCGGCAGTCGCTGCAAAAAGAGTCTGCGAGATGCTGGAGGGCAGACCGGCGAGAATACCAGCGAGAATGATTAACGACACACCGTTGCCGATGCCGAATTCGGTCACCAACTCACCGAGCCACATAAGGAGAAGGGAGCCTGCGGTAATAAGTGCGATATTCGCAATGAGAGTAGTCGCGTCCAACTGCGGAATAACCCCCTGACTTTGAAGCAGGAATAGGAAGCCGACTCCCTGAAGAACAGCCATCGGAATTGTCAGAATTCTGCTCCACCCGATAAATTTAGCGCGGCCTGCTTCACCCTCCTCATGATACGCTTGTTTAATCTGCGGGAAAATAATCGTACCCAATTGCATGATAATTGATGCGGTGATATAAGGACCGACTCCAAGCATCACTATTGAGAGTCGTTCCAGACCTCCGCCGGAAAATATGTTTAGGAGGCCTAGAAATTGGTTATTCGCGAAGAATGACGCGAGAGCTGTTTTATCAACACCAGGAATCGGTATCGCTGCGAGCACGCGGAAGAGAGCTAGGGCTCCTACAAGAAACAGTATGCGAAAGCGGATTTCAGGGTCGCTGAATGCGAGTTTTAGTTTGCGGATGAAAGTATTAATCATGAATAGTTCCTCCTGCCTTTTGAATCGCGGTACGAGCGGATACGGAAAGAGTGCAACCTTTTACTATTAGCGCTTTCGTTAACTCTCCGGTACCGAGAATTTTCACAACAGGCGCACGACCCTTCGCTCTACGCACCAAATCTCTGGCGAGAAGTGACGCCGGCGAAACGGTCTCGCCTGTCTTATACATCACCTCAAGTGCTGAAAGATTCACTGCCGAGACGGCTATGCGATTCGTTCTGACGGTGCGTGCGCGATTCTTGCCGTGTCCGCGGAGCTTTGGGAGCTTCTTGATTAGGTCGCGAACTTCCGGACGAATCTTGTGTCCGGCGCGCGCAGTCTGACCTTTTCCTCCTCTGCCGGATGTCTTACCACGCTTGCCTCCACGCCCTACCGGAGGGTTCTTCTTATTCTTAGTTCGCGGAGAAAATGAATGTAATTGCATGTTAAAAATATTAAGATGCGCGAAGCTTCGCGAGCGCCTCTACTGTAGCTCTGGCGATTGTGAGTTTATTCTTGGAGCGTGTGTGAATCTTGGTTACGACGTCCGTTACGCCTGCGAGGTCAAGCACAGTGCGCACAGCTGAGCCGGCGACAAGACCACGTCCCTTTGAAGGAATAATTTCTACTGTGGAAGAGGCGTACTTAGTTGAAACCTGGTGTGGAATTGAGCCAGACTTGGTGCGGAGAACTGTGATAAGGTGACGTTTCGCATCGCGCACCGCTTTATCAATAGCGAGAGCGGTATCAATACCCTTCCCTAGACCTACGCCGACGCGACCCTTTTTGTCGCCGATAACGACGACGAGACTGAAGTTGAATCGCCGTCCGCCCGCCATGACACGTGCCACGCGTCGCGCGTCAATCGTGACCTGTTCAAACTCTCCGCGTTCGCGCGGAGCTCGACTACGATTACCTCCTCTCGGCGAACGTCCGCGAATCGCTCCTCGGCCACCACCGCGTGCAATTACAGTCTTCGCCGCTGGTTCTGCGCCGACGCTTTCGGTCGGCGCTTCTATTTCTGACGTCGTAGCTGTTTCAACCTCCTCTTCCACGACAGATTCTGATGTCACGATCACATCTGCGACCTCTTGTATTATTTCTTTTTCCACTGGTGTAGTCATATTATGTATTTAAAATGTGAGACCGCCTTCGCGAGCCGCATCGGCAAGAGATTTCACCTGGCCTCCGTAACGGTAGCCGCCACGATCAAAAACGACTGCCTTGATTCCCGCCACCTTCGCCTTCTCTGCGATAGCAGAGCCGACAGAAGTTGCCTGCTTGGACTGCGCTCCGGGAAACTCTCGGCCATGTGCGGCGGCAAGCGTCTTACCGACGGTGTCGTCTATGAGCTGTGCAGAGACAAAGCGATTACTACGGAATACCGCGAGGCGCGGTCGCTCCAATGTTCCCTTAATCGTCGCACGCACGCGTGCGTGCCTACGTTTTCGCAATTCGCTATTTGATTTTGGTTTGTGGTTCATATATTAAACGGCTTTCTTGCCCTGCTTACGGCGGATTACTTCACCATCGTAGTGAATCCCCTTGCCGAGATACGGTTCCGGTGGCTTCACTCTACGAACGTTCGCGGCGAACTGTCCGACCGACTCTTTGTTTGAACTCGTGATAGTCATATTATTTTTCTCAACCGTCACCGTAACATCCTCCGGTATCGCGAGTGGTACCGTGTGCGAGAACCCGACCGTGAGCACAAAGTCTTTACCTTTGACCTCCATTCTATATCCAACGCCATCAAGTATGAGTTTCTTCATATACGGCGTCTCTACTCCATGTACCATATTCTTCACGTGCGATGCGAATGTGCCGGTGAGAGCTTTGGCGAGGCGTGAACTATTCTTCGGTGTGACCATCACTCCATCCTCTACAACAGCGATATCAATAGAAGGGTGCACGCGTTTCGTGAGGGTACCCTTCGTACCTTTTACAGAAAGCACCCCACCATCTACTGAAACAGCAGTCTTTCCTATTGATATCGGTTTCTTTGCGAGACGGCTCATAATTACCAAATTTCAAACAACTCTTCTCCGCCGACCCGCATCTTACGCGCTTCCGCGTCAGAAATTATTCCTGAGGGAGAGGATATAATACGCGCGCCAGTCCCTCCCTTTACCTTGTGTACAGAAGTATGTGGAGCGTAGAGCCGTCGACCCGGCTTACTGATGCGCTTCACACCGCGCAACTTTGCATTATCTCGCTCATCGTAGGCGAGAGTGACGACCAGTGTCTTCTTCACACTCTCTTCGTCCTTCACATCCGTTGTGACAGTCGCTATGAATCCTAGCTCCTTCAATTTTTTCGCGATAGCGAGCAGGTGACCCGAGTACGGTGCCGAGACATCGCGCTTACCGATCATAGCGGCATTCTGCAAACGAATTATGAAGTCTCCAACGCGGTCAGTTACCATACAATTACCAAGATGCTTTCTTAACCCCTGGGATCTTCCCCTCTCGGGCGAGCTCTCTGAACTGAATGCGAGACAGGCCGAAGGTACGCATATAGCCACGAGAGCGACCTGTTATCGCACAGCGGTTCTTAAGCCGTACCGGCGAGGAATTCCTCGGGAGCGCTTGCAGACCTTCAGAGTCACCAGCCAATTTCAAAGCCGCACGCTTAACCGCGTACTTCTTAACGAGTTTCTGCTTCTTAGCAAGTCTCGCCAATTGGGATGCTTTTGCCATAGGATGAGTAAAAATAAAGCCCCTGAGGAGCGTCATTACAGACTATCAGCGTTTTACGTCCAAGTCAACGATAAGCGGCATGCCGAGGTGGCGGAAGAACGCTTCGGCCTCTGGCTTGCTCTTGGCATTGGTCACGAGGGTGACCGCGAGGCCGAAGACATCCTTAAGGTCTTCGTCAGAGGTCTCGGGGAATATTGTGTTCTCCTTGAGTCCAATCGTCATGTTACCCATATAATCAATAGACGAGGCCTTGAGCCCGCGGAAGTCGCGCGTGCGCGGAAGGGCGATGTGGATTAGCTTATCTACAAAGTAGTACATGCGAGCTCCACGGAGCGTAACCTGCATTCCAACAGTGTCACCTTCGCGAACTTTAAAAGATGCGATGGAAATGCGTGATGGTCGAAGAGATGGCTTCTGACCAGTAATCTTAGCGAGGCGGTTTTCAATAATCTCTAATTGTTTCTTGTCGCGTTTCGAACCCACTCCAGAAGAAACGACGACTTTTACTATGCGCGGACCCTGCATCGTGCTCGTGTAGCCGAATGTATCCGCGAGTGCCTGATATGCTTCTTGCTGTCTTTGTTTAGTGATAGACATAAATTATTTATCTATTTTTGCGACATTCGAGACGTTGATTGGACGAGACTTTTCTATTATTCGACCAACCTTTCCAGCAGAACCCTTCATATGACGCTTGTATAGTGCAATGCCTTCTACAATAATTGTATTTTTGCGAGGGAACGCGCGCAGAACAACACCAGACTTGTTCTTATCCTTTCCTGATATCACTCTCACCTTGTCTCCTTTTTTAATTTTCATAGCTTTAATTTACCAGGGCTTCGCGGTTATACGACCTCAGGAGCGAGAGACACGATATTGTGCCACCCCATCAAGGAGAGCTCTCGAGGTACCGGACCGAAGATACGGTTTCCTTTTGGTCCCATCTCCTTACCCTGCTTCTCAATAAGCACGACCGCATTCTCATCAAAGCGGATGTATGAGCCATCCTTTCGTGCGAATGGCTTCGTCTGGCGTACTACAACAGCGCGGAAGATGTCTTTTTTCTTTACCGCCTTGCGCGGCTCGGCTGTCTGAATTGATAGAACGACCACATCTCCAATTCCCGAGTAGCGACGCTTGGACCCACCAAGCACTTTGAAGATGCGCCCGATTTTACCGCCGGAATTATCTGCTATCGCTACGATGGATCGGTCCTGCAACATATTTAATTGTCGGTACCGGTTTCAACCGGTACGGTCTTCGTCGCATCAATCGCGAAGCTCTTCAGCTTGGAGATTGGCCGTGTCGCCACTATGGTAACGGTGTCGCCAACTTTTACAGAGTTCCCTGGGTCATGTGCGAGATACTTCTTGGAACGTACGAAATATTTCTTGTACTTCGCGTTCTTCACATATCGGTCCACGCGAACCGTGGCAGTATCCTTCATAGCCGTCTTCACGACGATTCCGACGAATGATTGGGGACGAGTAGTTTTTTGTTCCATAAATTTATTTGGTCGCACGTGCGTGCTGTTCAGTAAGTACACGAGCTATCGCTATACGGTGATTGCGCTTCGCGTTCGGATTCTTGGCGCGCGCGCCAGCCGCAGAGAATCGTTCTGTGCGTAACGTCTCACGCGTATCAGCGAGAATTTTGATAAGCTCCGCGTCTGTTCTTGTTGTCATAGTATCTTTTTTTGTCATACAAATGGAGAAAAAGCAAATTTATCGTGCGATTATTGACGTTCTGACCGGCAGTTTCATCCCAGCCTGACGCAGATGTGCGCGAGCGATATCTTCTGGAACACCGTCAATTTCAAAGAGGACACGGCCAGGGCGCACCTCAAAGACGTAGTGCTTCGGGTCGCCCTTACCGCTACCCATTCCAACTTCTGCCGGTTTGGCTGTAACCGGACGGTCGGGGAAGATGCGTATCCAAAACTTACCAGTCTTCGCAGTCGCGCGCGTGATGACCTTGCGAGCAGATTCAATCTGGTTGCTGGTGATGCGTGCGCTCGTGAGCGCCTTAAGCCCGAAGGAGCCGAAGGCGACCGTGGTGCCGCGCGTCTCGGGACGACTGAGACGCTTAAGGCTCTTCCGCTGTGTCTGCCACTTTCTGTGCTTAACTTTTTTGGGAAATAACATACAAAAATAATTAGCTCGCTACCTTTGCCTTCTTTTCTTCATACTTATCACCACGGTATATCCATACCTTGATGCCAATGACACCATACGGAAGGTATGCCTGCTCATGTGCGAAATCTATGTCGGCGCGAAAGGTCTGGAGCGGGATTCTGCCCTTCTTCAATTCCTCCTTACGACTCATCTCTGCACCGCCGAGACGGCCCGAGAGCGCGATTCGCACTCCCTCTACCTCGCGCGCAGCTATAACCTTCTCCACCGTCTGCTTAAGCACACGGCGGAAGGGCATGCGCTTCTCCAACCCTTCAGCAATCATGTATGCAACTATGGCAGCATCAGTCTCTGGCTGGCGCACTTCAACAATATCAAACTTCAATACGCGGCGATCAGTCGGTGCTATTTTACGCACCATATTGGAAAGCTCCTTGCGCAACTTCACCGCGTTCTCGCCAGAACGCCCGATAACGAGACCCGGACGACCAGTAGCTAGAATAACGCGCAACTCGCTCGCAGAGCGCTCTATCTCAATACCGCTCGTGTAGGTACCACGCAATTTCTTCGTGAGGAAACGGCGAAGAAGTTCGTCCACCTTGATGTTCTCGCGATAACTCTTTTTGTCAGCGGCGAACCATCGGCTCTTCCAGTCTCGGATGATGCCGAGACGGTGCGCATACGGATGTACAATGTGTGTCATATTATTTTTCGGATTTCGTGCTTCGTGCTTCGTGCTTTTGTGACGCGAGCGTCACAATCATACGGCTCTTACGACGACGAATCATAGAGGCGCGACCAAATGCTCTCGGCATATACTTCTTCAACATTCCGGCACTTTCAACAGTAATTGCTTTCACAATCATGTCGTCAGGATTTTCTCCCTTCTCTTTTGCATTGGCTACTGCACTCTTGATGAGTTTCGCGATAGGTTCTGACGCGCGCTTCGGTAGAAACTGGAGAATCGCGAGCGCCGACTGAATCTTCTTACCCTTCACAAGCTCCGTCACTAGACGTACCTTGCGCGGTGGTTGATTATGACTCTTGAGAGTTGCCGTCGTCATATATTATTTTTTCGCGACTGGTGCAACAGCTGCTGGAGTCTTCGCGGCATTTGCAGAAGCAATTTCAGCCTCCTGCTTCTTCATCTCCATCTCCTTCTGCATCTTACCGCCGTGACGTACGAACTTTTTGGTCGGCGAGAACTCGCCGAGGCGGTGCCCCACCATCTCTTCAGACACGAGTACCTCCAGGTGCGACTTACCGTTATGGACACCGAGCGTGAACCCGATCATCTCGGGGCTTATCTGGCTCCGGCGCGCCCACGTCTTAATAACCCCTGCCGTGGCGGGCTTTAAATTTTTGACCTTCTTGAGGAGCTTGGCGTCCACAAAGGGCCCTTTCTTAAGTGAGCGACTCATGTAATTAAAAACGCGCTGTGCGCGGTAGTTCAAAGATACAGGAAGTCATATCCAGAGTCAATGTACCGTCACCAAACACCCTCATAATTCCTACTCAATTCCAGAACCTTGACAGATTGCGTAATGCATGTGAGTGGCGTTACGCCTTTCTATTCTTCCCCACTTTGCGGCGGGTGACGATGAAGACGTTACTGTACTTCTTCGGCGTTCGGGTCTTCTGACCTTTACCAGAGGGCTTACCCCACGCAGTTTTCGCGCGGCGGAGCCCGCGGCCCTGCTTGCCTTCACCACCGCCGTGCGGGTGGTCAACAGGGTTCATAGCCGTACCGCGCACGGTCGGGCGGATACCCATCCAGCGCGAGCGACCGGCCTTGCCGATGACGACGAGATTATTCTCTTCGTTGCCGACCGTACCGATAGATGCATAGCAGAGATCAGAGACTTTACGAATTTCAGTTGAAGGCAGTTTTATTTGGGCATAACCGGCGTCGTGCGCGACGACCTCGGCGAAGTTACCCGCAGAACGGACGAGATTCGCGCCCGCGCCTGGAGAGAGTTCAATATTGTATACAAAGGTGCCAACCGGTATCTTACCGAGCGGCATACGATTCCCCACCGTGAGTGGTACGTCTTCGCCAACTAGAAATGTAGAACCTACTTTCACTTCCTTCGGCAAGATGACATAGCGTCGCTCACCATCGCGGTAGAGCGCGAGCCCAATGAAAGCCGAGCGAAACGGATCATATTCAACGGTCTCTATCTTCGCCGGAACGTTTTTCTTATTGTACTTAAAATCAACGTCGCGGAAACGCTTCTTGTGCCCGCCGCCCTGGTGACGCGTCGTTATACGGCCAAATGCGTTTCTACCGCCTTGGCTACTCTTCTTCTTCAATAACGGCTTATGTGGAGAATCGCCAGAGAGGAGTTCTCTGTACGGAAGAGTTGTCATGTGACGACGGCTTTTGGATGTTGGTTTGTATGTCTTCATAAAATATTAGGAAAATTTTATCGTCTCACCCTTGTTCAGATACACATATGCCTTACGGCGTGCGACGCGAGAGCCGACACCGCGCTTGGTGCGCATCGCCTTCTTCTTCGCCGGCAGATTCACTATGCGAATCTTCTTTGGAGTTACCTTGTATATCTCCTTGATCGCACCAGCAATTTCAGCCTTAGTCGCGCGAGTAGAGACGCCAAATGTATAGACGCCCTTCTCTGTTACGATAAGCGCCTTCTCCGAGAACCACGGGGCACGAATTATGTCATGTGCTACTCCGTCAGCAGATATCTTCGCACGAGCAACATGCTTCTTCGCATCTGCTTTCGCAGATTTCTCTTTCTTACTACCTATTTTTTTACCGAAGAGTGCCATACAAAATTATTTAGATGACTTTATGCGCGCAAGAAGTGTGGCGAACGCCACTTCCGGGTCCTCAATTATGAGATACTTGTGCGTGAGCACATCAACTGGGTTGAGGCTGCGTGTCTCCTCCGTCATCACGTTGCCGAAATTGTGAAAGCTTTTTGTTACATTTGTGCTGTATGTGGAGAGTGCGATAAGTGCTGTATTTTTCTTCTTCGTGACGAGTGCTCCAGAATCTGAGCCCTTTGCGAGCTTCGCGAGCGTTACCTTGGCCACGCTCGTCTTCGGATTGTTCATCAAGAACTTATCAACGAGAATAATCTCGCCGTCCTTCGCTTTTCGCGACAGCACCGAGAGGAGAGCACCGATGCGCATCTTCTTGTTGATTTTCTCGCTGTAATCGCGAGTTGAGCGCGGACCGAAGGTGATGCCGCCGTGGCGCCAAATAGGCGAGCGACTGGAGCCGTGACGCGCCTGGCCGGTACCCTTCTGCGCCCACGGCTTTTTACCACCACCCGAGACCTCGGCACGGTCCTTGGTGTGTGCGCGATTCTGGCGCAAGTTAGCTTGCATCGCGGTCGTAACCTGGTGCACTAGGTCACTCCGCCACTGCACGCCAAAGATGCTTTCTGGGAGAGCAATACTACCGATCTTCTTGCCGTCCATAGAGAAGATAGGTGCCTCAATCGGTATGTATTCTTTTTTAATCTTTTTTGTGGCCATAGTATTTAAATTACGTGGAGACTACTTCAAGCAACGTGCCACGGCGACCTGGCACCGCGCCGGAGACGATAATCTTCCCCTCCAAGGCATCCACAACGAGGATTTTCAGATTCGTGACGGTCACACGGTCAGTACCCAAACGACCAGCCATACGCATACCCTTCGCTACGCGACCGCCCGCGCGCCCTCCCGAGCCACCAATAGAGCCAGGGGAGCGTTCTGTGTGTTTCTGACCGTGTGTGCGCGGGCCACCATGGAAGCCGTGGCGCTTCACAACGCCCGAGAAACCTTTGCCTTTTGAAATCCCAGAAACTTGCACGGTGTCGCCGACAGCAAAGACTGAAGCGTCAATCGTATCGCCCACCGCGACGCCTTCGGCGTCGCGAAATTCGCGAATATCAGTGTATCCCTTACCTTTTGTATGTCCCAAAACTGCTTTACTTATATTCTTCGTCTTACGAATGCCGACACCGACCTGAATGGCTGAATATGCGTCCTTGCCATCTGCAGTCTTAACCTGTGTAACCGTGATTGGCTCGGCAAGAAGCACCGTGCCGGCATAGGCGCGACCATCATCCGCAAAGACACGGGTCATTCTTTCTTTCTTGGCGAGGATGAATTTCATGTGGTATTTATGGTGAGCACCGTCGAATCCAAAGCAAATCGCGCCACAGCAATCGCTGTGCGCGATTTGCTGGAGGTCCCGCATCGGGACGTCCGAAGGGACGCCGACCGAGGAGGTACGTAGCTTTAACAGCACTCTACACGAGGGGCCAAAAAGATGCAAGAAAAACCGCGCACTCAAAAGAGCGCGCGGTTAGATTCCCTTGCATCGCAGAACCGTTGAAACGGTTCTGCAGAGAATGCGCAAATCAAGCCAGATGCAGTGGTGGCTGATATAGAAGATGTCAAGACGAAGACCGCATCGGATGCCACGCCTCAGTGACCACATGCGTCCTTGAATCTGCTCAAGCCCGGTAAGGCCAGGCCGAATATCAAGACGATGCGCATAAGCAGAAACTTCCTGAATACGCTTTTCAATTATTTCAGCCTGAAGAGGGCGCGGTCCGACCATGCTCATCTGCCCTAAAAGCACGTTGACGAGCTGTGGCAATTCATCCAGATGCGTCTTCCGCAGGAATCTCCCTGGTTCCGTCACACGATCGTCGCCTGATAAAACAACATCAAACGGCTGCCATGTTTTATCCTCCATAGTTCGGAATTTGAACATAGTGAATGGTGCGCCGCGATAACCGAGACGTACCTGCCGAAAAATGATCGGCCCCGAGGATGTTGCTTTGATCCAAACCGCGATGAAAGGAACGACCGGTACGATAATTACCAAGAAAGCCAATGCTGCGAGAAAATCAAAGATCCTTTTTTCCATCTCTTACTCCTTCTAAGTAGCGAGAGCGATAGGAGTTGTATACCATCGAATATCGAGTATGTCAAAAACACACAACCGCCCTTGCGGGCGGTTGTGTGTCTTGGCGATCCGAGCGGTTTCAAAAGCGCTACACCATTTTGACGTCGATTGTCACACCGGAAGGAAGATTGAGGTTCGTGAGGGCCTCTATCACCTTCGGCGATGGGTTCATGATATCTATGAGGCGCTTGTGCACGCGCATCTCGAACTGCTCTCGTGCGTCCTTGTAGACGAAGGTGGAGCGGTTCACCGTCCAGCGCTTAATCTCAGTCGGGAGCGGGACCGGGCCCACGACGACTGCGTCAAAGCGCGCCGCGGTGTCCATAATCTGCTTCACCGATAAGTCCAGAATCTTGTGTTCATACGCCTTCACGCGAATGCGGAGCTTGTGCTCGGTTATCGGAGCGGCGGGCGCCGTTTTCTTTCTGCTCCCCTTCGGGAGTCCCGATGCGGGAGGTGCGGCCTTAGTGCGCGGCGCTTTGGGCGCCGCGACTTTTTTAATTCTTGGCTTTGCTTTTGGCTTAATCGCCTTTGTGGGCATGTTGTTGTTAGTTGGAACTTGGTTGTTGGAAGTTCGAAAATTACGCTGTAATCTTCGTGACGACTCCAGCACCGACAGTCTTGCCTCCTTCGCGAATAGCGAAACGTTGCTGCTCTTCTAGCGCGACAGGCGCGACAAGCTTCACGTTGAAGGTCACCGTATCGCCCGGCATCACCATCTCCTTACCCTCGGCGAGCATCACTTCTCCCGTGACGTCGGTGGTACGGATATAGAACTGCGGCTTGTAGCCCGAGAAGAACGGCGTGTGTCGTCCTCCCTCGTCCTTGGAGAGAATGTACACTTCCGCGATAAAGTCGGTGTGAGGCGTGACTGAACCGCTCTTCGCCAGGACTTGGCCGCGATGCACATCTTCTTTCTTAGTTCCACGAAGGAGAATACCAGCGTTGTCTCCAGCTTGGCCCTCCTGCAACTGCTTGTTGAACATTTCAATGCCGGTGACGGTGGACTTCACCGTCGGCTTAATACCGACGATTTCAACTTCCTCGCCGACCTTCACCTGCCCGCGTTCAATACGACCGGTGACGACAGTCCCGCGACCTTCAATAGAGAATATGTCTTCAATCGGCATGAGGAACGGCTTCGTGAGCTCGCGCTCTGGCATATCAAAGTATGTGTCCAGCGTATCCGCAAGCTCTTTTACCTTAAGTGCCCATTCATCGTCCACTGTCTTGGCGTCAAGCGCCTTGAGGCCAGAACCGCGGATAATCGGTGTAGCTACACCATCGTAACCCTGCTTTGTGAGTAGCTCGCGGATCTCCTCTTCGACGAGGTCGATGAGGTCCTGCTCGTCCACCATATCTACCTTGTTCAAGAATACGATGAGCTTCTTGAGACCCACCTGCTTGGCGAGGAGGATGTGTTCACGAGTCTGAGGCATTACGCCGTCAGTGGCGGCTACCACTAGTACTGCTCCGTCCATTTGGGCGGCGCCGGTAATCATGTTTTTGATGTAGTCTGCGTGTCCCGGCGCGTCAATGTGCGCGTAGTGACGATTCGGCGTCTCATACTCCGAGTGGTGGAGCGCAATAGTAATACCGCGCGCCTTCTCCTCTGGCGCACTGTCAATCTTATCAACGCCTTCAACGCGGGCGCTGTATCCCTTGTCCGTCAACATAGAGAGGACATGTAGGATGCCGGCGGTGAGGGTCGTCTTCCCGTGGTCAACGTGACCGATGGTGCCCACATTCATGTGCGGCTTCGCACGATTAAATTCTGCCATAGTGTTCGGTTAAATTAATAAATCACGAATTAATATCCGACACGAGTCGGAAAACACTCCGGCTCGCCACTAATAACAGCAGAAAGCCAAAGAGCGACGCCAAGATGCGTTACATATGAATGTACCCGACTCTATATAAAAGCGCAAGACGGTGTGCATAAAATAAAACGGCCACCGATTCGCCTTGTGGGCGAAGGGCGGCCGTACGAGCTGTGCGAGTGGTGTCACACAGCGCTCGTTCGTTAGGCGAGATACGGGTCGCGCTCCTGGTACCACAGTTGGTTTACTTGCTCAACAGTGGGTGGAGGGGTCTTTTGCTCCTCGCTAGTCTTTGTGAGTGCCTGCAGCTCGGGCTCCGTACTTTCCTGTGCCGTACTCTCCATTTCATCCTCCTGTAAAAGATCAAAACGGACCGAGGCCTCCGGTGGAGACCTCGTGTGTATCTGGTTTCGTTAGAATCTAGACACAAGCGAGGGCTCCACCATGGGTGGTAATGAGGAGTCCGAGAAGGTTCTGTCTGTGCGACATACGTGAATGATAACACACAAGCCACCCTTGGGGCGACCTGTGTATATAGCACTTTTCTATGGATTATTTACGACTTGCAATGATGTCGTCGGCGATATTTTTAGGGACGGTGTCGTAGTGGTCAAACTCCATCGTCATAGAGCCACGGCCCTCGGTCATAGAGCGGAGCGTCGTGGTGTAGCCGAACATTTCAGAGAGCGGCACTTTCGCTTTCACGACTTTGTTCAATCCTCGTTCGTCCATGCCATCTATCTGTCCGCGCTTGCCCGAGATGTTGCCGGTGATGTCGCCCATGAACTGCTCCGGCACTATAACTTCAATGCGCATAATCGGTTCAAGGATAACGGCCTTCGCTCTGCCGGCCGCCTCTTGGAAGGCCATTGAAGCAGCGATTTTGTAGGCGATTTCTGAAGAGTCCACATCGTGGTAGGAGCCGTCGTATAGGTCGACAGAAATGTCTACCATCGGGAAGCCAGCGAGGAATCCTCTCGCCATCGCTTCGCGAAGACCCTTCTCAACAGGGTTAATAAATTCCTGTGGAATGGCGCCACCCTTGATGTTGTTGATGAACTCGAAGTGGTCTTCACGTGTGACGTTCTTGGCCACCTTCTTCTCCGGATCCACAGGTTCCATCTTCTTCATGCGGATCTTCACGTGACCGTACTGACCTTTACCTCCTGTCTGCTTAATGTACTTCCCCTCTGCCTCGGCACTTCCGAGAATCGTTTCGCGATACGCCACCTGCGGCTTCCCTACATCCGCGACGACATTGAACTCACGCTTCATGCGGTCCACGAGAATTTCTAGATGCAGTTCACCCATGCCCGAGATAATAGTCTCACCGGTCTCTTCGTCAGTCTTAATGCGGAATGTCGGGTCCTCGTCTGAGAGCTTGTGGAGCGCGACGCCCATCTTCTCTTGGTCGGCCTTGGTCTTAGGCTCTATGCGGAGAGATACCACCGGCTCCGGGAATTTAATTTCTTCTAGAATAATCGGATTATCTTCGTCACAGAGTGTGTGTGAGGTCCTCGTATCCTTCAACCCAACCGCGGCGGCGATTTCTCCTGTGAACACTTGTTCAACCTCTTCGCGCTTGTTCGCTTGGAGACGCACGATGCGACCAACACGTTCTTTAGATCCGGTAGTTGAATTGTAAACGTATGAACCGGATGCGAGCGTGCC